>CALVWN010000001.1 GCA_944367415.1 uncultured Clostridia bacterium
AACTTCTGCGACACCTTCAGCAAACACCAGATCACGCAAACGGATATCAAAGCAATCGAAAAGCAGTCGGAAACGGCTGCTTTTTCCTACTCCCTTGGTTCGAACAAACTCTCAAGCCCTGCGCCAACGAAAAAAGAGCACCCACGGTGCTCTTTTTTCGCTTTGTGACAGATAACAAGCCGTTCGGGATCGTGACCCTCATAAAAATCCGCTGTCATTCCCGAGCAGATTTGCGAAGCAAAGATATTCGGGAAAGCGGAGCGGCAGGCAGGCAAGCCGAGGCGCCCGACGCCGGGCGCGCGCCCGGAACGAAAGCCTTGCCGCGACAAGTGCGAGCATTGCCCCCTGCGCCGCTCGTCCAAAATTGCGACCTTACCGGCAACGCAAAACTTTCGGGCGAAGCGAAGAAAATCTCGTCTTCTGCGCCATACGAGAATAATACGAGCCCCGATGAGGAGTTCGTGTTATTTCTACCACCGTAAAAAAACGTTCCTTGTTCTCTGTTAATAACAGTCGATATCTTGACTGCAATAAAATTCGTATATCTATATAATGCCCGCAGCACTGTACGTTTAATAGATGCATCGTCAAATTCCTTTGTATTCATTCTAAATTCAACATATCGTTGACCATTTATACAGACATTCCTAATAATGCTGTCTACATCATCCGCTTCTTGCCCCCGCACAATTTCACAAAGCGACATACAAATAACGTCTTCACTGCCGTGCTTGCGCCGAGAGCCGTTCGCCGCCTCATTGAAAAGAATACTTTTTTTCGTCGCCATTGGCATGCTCGAATTCGTCCATGCTCTCGCCCCCATTGCACGCGGTCATCGCTTCCAACTTAACAAAAAATCCATTTTCAGCGAACAACTAAAAGGCTTTCGTAAAAAATACAAATAAAGCTTTTGGATTTCAATTTATATAGAAACAAATGATGACCTCGAGACAAACAAAAAGGGCGGTTGACTTTTGTCAATCGTCCTTGTCCGTTTGCCGTTCACTTTATGATGCCTTGCGCAATGCTTTCGGTCAGACGGCGGCAGTTGCCGCCGTCTATTTTTTCGAATCGAACCTTATCATTTCGCTCAAAATGTGTCCATTGCGTCCACCATGCTCATGCGTTTATGCCACAATGTCTTAAAATCAACTTTATTGATATCCCGCTTTCAATGCGATATTGCGAATATATGCCGCAAATCGTGTATATGGAATTTTACCTGCTTGCACTCACCATTATATTCACAGAGACCATTACGCGACACCTTTCACTTAAAGTGAAAGCCGTCGGTACAGAGTTGTTCCACCGAATAACCATTTGGCCATACTTTCGCTTTTCCCCGACCTACACAACTTTATTTTCTCGGCTTTTCTTCACATTTTCTCCGTTTCGTCGCTATGAATATTTGAGTTGTCGTTCGGCCACCGTTCAGGAAACACCACACTCAAACGGGACAGCGACTTTGCGAATCCGTTCGTATGTGACTACCGTTCAGGATAACACCACACTCAAACGCTTGTGGGTTTCGAATCGCTGATTGCAATGTTTGACTACCGTTCAGGATAACACCACACTCAAACTCAAGACCAAGTTTCAGAAGCAGTACGACGGTTTGACTACCGTTCAGGATAACACCACACTCAAACATTACAAGATTTACAAAGAGGAATGGTATTGTTTGACTACCGTTCAGGATAACACCACACTCAAACTAATAGTGCAAAACTGAATAGACGGCGACCGTTTGACTACCGTTCAGGATAACACCACACTCAAACCCGCCTTCTTCATGTTCTCTTTGTAATTGAGTTTGACTACCGTTCAGGATAACACCACACTCAAACAAACCTGCGCGAAGGCGTCACGGGTACGTCGTTTGACTACCGTTCAGGATAACACCACACTCAAACCATCGAATACGCATCCTGCGGCGACGGCGTGTTTGACTACCGTTCAGGATAACACCACACTCAAACGGCAATGGTGACAATTAAGGAGGATTAACAGTTTGACTACCGTTCAGGATAACACCACACTCAAACAAGCGGAACTCGAAAAACGCGGACTAAACGGTTTGACTACCGTTCAGGATAACACCACACTCAAACCTCAAATCCGAGCGCGGACGCGCACCACACGCGGTCTCCCGAACGGCAGCAGATGCTACCCATTTTTAGTATAACACACTTTGATTCATTTGACAACAAATTCGCAAAGATCGCGGTCAATAACCGTCACGATCTCGCTTTCAAGGCATGGTTTTTGTACATTTTCGAGTAAAAACAGCGGCACTTCCATCAGCTCTGCCTCATGATAAAACTGTGCGAGCTGTCTTTCCGACAATACAGTTTTCAATCCAATGAAAAAGAAGCATCGTGTGCGAGCAAAGACGCGCTGTGCGCGGATAAAAAATAACAATTTCTCAAGAATCGTTTCCCCCGCCTCCAGGCAAACGCCGAACGCCTTGAACAGCCCCTCCATTCCGCAATCTTCCTCATAATCGAGCGGACAATCACTTATGGAGTTCAGTTTTGCAAAAAAAGACGCAAATGCCGCACAAAGCTCCTGGTATTCCGTAAGGCAATGCTGTCCGGCAATTTCCTGCAACATACGGTACAACTTTGCGGAAGATTTTCTCTCATTGCCCTGCCAGGAAAAAAAGTCATGAATAATCGCCCCTGCTTTCGAGAGCGGCAGAGTTTCATCCTCCTCCGACAAACAAAAATTGCCGTCTGCACCTGCGATCTGCCCGATAAGTTCTGTGCCGTACCGGAAGAATTGTAATTCATCTTCTACGACGAGGACATTGACTCTTCCGGGAGAGATCGAAAAAACGCTTTCCAAGTCATAATGCGCAAGTTTCATAAGATCACCAGCCTGTCATCGCTGTCGATGACTTCCCGCTGCGCCTCTCCGACGACCACTTCCATCCGCTCGAACTGTCGTTCGGTGACCAACAGCATCTGGATAAGTCCGCCCGACGTCTTGTGTTTCCGCACGCTCTCCTGCACCGCAGCTGCCGCCGTAGGATTGAGCACGATCTTACAATACACCGACTCCTGCATCATGACAAAACCACTGCGAAGCAAAAATTTCCGGAAAGACGCATATTCCCGCCGCTGCGCCGAAGTCTCGACGGGCAAATCAAAAAATACAACCAGTCGCATAAATCTATAACTCATAGCACACGATTTTTTCGGGCGCATCTGTCTCGACGGCATCGAGAACACTCCTGCAATAGATACCGACGGCAGACAACACCGTAGTCATTTCTCCGCCGATCCGCACCTTCTGATTGAGCAGATCGCACAATGCATGCTTGTAGTCCGCCGTCAGCTCCTGACCCGTCTGAAAGACAAATCTGTCAACCAGGATCCGGAACGGCTCCATCAGGTCGCATGAAAAATTAAACGCATTGAACTCGTTTTTATGAGCGATCCCGAGATGTGTATTGACGCCTTCTGTGACCAGTTCACGGTTGAACGCGGAAAGAAGAACAGCATACCCATAATTGAGTGCGCCGTTCAAAAATGTGTTGTCTCCCCGCTTGAAGGGAAGTCCGAACAGCGCATTGAAATATACTTTTGCGGCATGCCCCTCCCGATTCGTCTCGTCTCCCGGGACGACTTCCGCTGCATACTGCTCCAAACGCGCCGCCTGCGACAAACCGACCGCCGCAAGCAACGCACTTTGCCGCAATATTTTCAGCCGCACGATCTGCGCCCAGGCGCGCTGCTTTGCCTCCTCTCTCCATGCGATCTGCCGCCGAAGACACCCGCTTGCATCATGCCTCCCGTTGAGCGCGATCAACTGCGAAAGCGGCGAGTGCTTTTCGTCACAGAAAACGACATTGACCTTGTTTTTGACGAGTTCGCACAGCAGCGCCGCCGTCATCGCCACGCCGGTCGATTCCACGAGCAACGTATCGATCTCAGGCAAAAACACTTTTTTGACTTCTTCTCCGCGGCAAACAAGATATCCGAGACGATACTCAAGTTTACACCGCCGCGAGATGATGACCACGCGCCAGCTCATAGAAACTTGTCAAGGTCAATGACCTTGCGGTAGTAGCCGGTCGAAGACTGATAGATGATCTTTGCATGCTTATCCTGGATAAATTTGTTCGTACGGTTTACTCCCGCGTTTGCTTTCCCGCCAATCAGTGTCAGATCTGCCGTAAGCCCCTTGCACTGCAGCAGATGCAGCACTTCAAAGAGGACGCGGCACTGTTCCTCCATCGTCAAAGCGGCAAACCGATCGCGCTGTTCCCGCAGCAACGGCACCTGTCTCTTGATAGACAAGCCGACATAGAGCGGCGAGTCCAGCTTCCCGACAAGCGTATCATAGAGGCGCAGAGTCTCTTCCGGACATATCTTGCCGTCAACAGAGAGCGCGTCATTCCGATAGCGTTTGCGATCGCGCATATAGTTGCTGACCTTTTTGAGTACGTCAGTGTTTTCCTCATCCAAATACAACTGCGTCGCATTCCACCAAAGAATTTGCGTTCCCGTTTTGCCGCGCAGCCACGCGTAGGAGCCGCCGATACGGAACAGCGTACTGAGTTTGATCCGGTCAAGCAAGATCTCCGGATCGCGCAGTCCCTGTTTATCCGAACAGAAGCGGAGTTTCGATTCCAAAGAACCGTTTGTCTGCAAATCAAGCCAAAGCGGGTATGCCTCCAGAGAAAGAAGCGTCTCACCTTTTTTGCCCTTACTGCGCACGAGCAGGAAGCAGGAAGTCGACGCACTGTTATATCCGCCGTATTTGTCCGGATCGGAAATCGCACCGCGCTGCTTACGGGGAACAAGATCGTCATTTTTCCCCGCCGTCACGAGCTGCACATTGAACAGAGCGCCCTTTCCCATTTCCGACATCCGAACGACCTTACAGGTATTCCGCCTCGCCGTATCGAGGATGCGCGTCTTGTCGCAAACTCTCCATGCCCCGGGGATGTCTTTTGCATACAGCATGTTCATGTTATAGCTGTCAATCCCGTGATTGCGGAAATAGACGGACGCGTCATGGTTGAACTTGGTATTATAGACATTTCCGACGACAATATTGAAATATGCGTCCTTCGCATGGTGAAGGTCATTCAGTTCACGCACCTTGACAAAGTTATTCTCTGCCTTGAATGCGGCAGTGTTTCCGGCCTTTGTATAGACGATCTCTGTATCCGGGAGCATCTGCTGCAAGATCTTTGCCGCCGCCTTTGTGCTCTGCTGCGTGCAGACGAGCTGACGACTGATAAAGTCTGCCAATTCTTCCTTGGTCAGCGGCTGTGACCGAACGAGCCGCTCATACTTGCGCTCACTGATCAGCCCCTTCTCCCTGAGAGTGCGCCAGAAGGGCTGCATCCGTTCACGGATCTCCGGGAGGATCGGGTAACGATCCGTCTTGCTTTGATTTTCCTGCTTGAACACGAGTACACGGTTTTCGAGGCTGTCGTCTTTGATCTTAGACTGCGGATAAATATGATCGATATCGCACACGTTCGTGTTGAATACGTCCTCCAGCCGGATGGGCTTCCCGGAATACATACTTTTGCCGAGTTGGCGATAATACAGTACGAGCTTGTCACTGTTGAATTTCAGATCGGGTATGGCATCGATCTCATTCGTCCAATCACGTTCCTCCTCGCGGATATTTTTATAAAGATCGAGAAGCTGCTGCTTGCGGGATACTGTGCGCTTCCCCTTTTTGGAACCGTCATTCCCTTCACGCGCCATTTCAACGAATACTTTCTTCGGCGCGCCGCCGCGGATCCTGACGATCTCACGGACAAGCTCCACCGTGCGCCAAATCGAACGCTTGACCGAAGGGGAACAACGCAATTCATCAACCGTGCGGTAAGTCACAGTTCCGCCGGGCGCATTTTCGGCATTATGACGTGCGATCTCCTCACGGAATCCGTATTCGGATGAGAGAAGCTGCATAAGATTTTTCCCGGTTTCGCGCATTGCCCCGATGATCGTCAGCGGAACGCCGTCCGCATCGACACACTGCGGACATACGATCCCGTCAAGCAGCATGGCAGAAAGTCTTCCCCATTTGCTGTAATTCAGTCCCTTCAACTTCCGGATCTCTTCGTCGGACAAAATACTGCCGTATACATCACGAATGCGGTGCTCCAACCGTTGCTTGTCGGAGATCAACGTGATCCACACGATGATCTCTTCACACATCTCCCGATGCGTTTCGAGCTTTTCCCCCAGAAAACGCAGATCATACCACGGCGCAAGCGATGTCTTGAAATCGCCGTCGATTCCGCTGAATACATCGAGTGTACTGTCCGCAGGAAGGATTCCCGCCTGAATGAGCAGTCCGAGACACTTCTTCAGTGTTACGCGTTTGTGCTCTTTGGCATACCGATAAATCTCCTTGCGTGCCTCATCATTGGCGACCCCGTTGATGCGCAAGTTGTTCAACTCATTCAAAAATGTAAATTCGCTGTATAAGAGGGAGCTTGCAGGGAGAACATCCTGCCCGACCAAATAAGTACATTTGTTAGTCATACGGCGAATAAATTTTTCCTCGGACGCGTCCTTATCGATGATCGCATCAAAGTTCCAGGGCGTGACAGAGGCATGTTCATACCCCTCCCGGCGCACAGACCACGCAAAGGGACTCTGCGTGTGGAGCGGCCCGACATAGTAGGGAATGCGGAAGGTCATCAGCGAAAGGATCTTCTCCGACACCGTGCCACCCTCTTCTCTGCGGGAAAGGAACGGATATACTCGCTCGGCGTTGGAAAGGATCGCCTTCAGCTCCTGCAAATGAAGTTGATAGGGAATGGCGCTGTTGGTCTCCGTTACCTGCTTGGGCAAAAATTCCCCCCGTTCCATCCGGACAAGCACTTCCTCATCTGCAATCCCGACCTCTTTTTTGAGAAACGCATAGAACTCTTCCCGCTTGCATTTTGCGAATCCCTTATGCCCGTCCATTCCGATATATGCAGCGTAATTCGCCTTCTTTTCACGGCGACGGAACACGTCCGCATATTTTTCAGGACAATGCACACGCACGTATTCTTTCAGCCAGCCGAGATCGCGTGCGTGCGTCTCGTATAATTTGACTTTTGCGCATGAAAGATATTTCTCCTCCCCCATCAGTCTGCACAACACCGACCAGTCATAGACCGCTTTGAGCAACCGGACGAGTTCTGCATCGTCTGCTCCCACGGCATTTTCAATGGCGGGCATGACCGTGTCATCAAAGGCTGCCGTTTCAAAAGAGAAGTCTGCAATTTCGTCAAACGGCTCCTCGGCAAGATAAAGTTCTTTCAGCGAAACTTTCCCGCCAGTGACCGCCTTGAGGATGGCAAGCAACGACTTCTCTTTGCCCACAGAAAACAGCTGCGCAAGCCGCTTTTGTCGGTCGCGCTTTCCGCCCTCGCCCTTGCGCAGCACCTCGAGGGCTTCCGAAAGCGATGCAAGCTCCAACGTCGGCATTTCGCGGTCGGAAAGAAATGCCTGGATGTGATAAAATGTTTCCTTCACCGTTCCGGTATCGTTTACGCTGAACGATTGCGCTTCAAACAAAAAATGACCTCTGTTTTTGAGAATATGATGTATGGCAAGATAGAGCAGACGAATATCCGCGACAGCTCCCTCCAGCAATGCCTTGCGAAGATGATAGATCGTCGGATATTGTTGGTAATACTGCTTATCTCCGAAGGTACGGTCTGCAAAAAGGGCGTCTTTGGTGACCAACCTGCGGTCTTTATCCGATGCAAGCAACGCACTGTTATTGAGCCGTAGAAAAAAGAGCGGATCGACCTTTGCGATCTCCTCGGCAAACAGGCTCTGCAAGAGCAATAACCGCTGACGGACGCGCGCCGTTCTCCTGCGTGCCGTGCGGAAGGCACGGCGCTCGGCGGCGCCCTGTGCTTCATCGAAGAGGATGCTCCCCCAAAGCTCTCCGCGCGCCCGGCACAGATGATAATCGAGATCCGTTACCGCCCAGCCGACGGAATCGGCACCCATATCCAAGCCGATATAATAATCTTGTAATTTCATCTTGACATCCTCCCTCATTTGTTGTATAATATACTTACTTGGACGAATGACTACCGTTCAGGATAACACCACTCGTTCAAATAAGATTTTTTCAAACCGCCGATTTTTCGGTCGTACACGCTGTGTACAGACACATCCGCCGACAGGCGGATGTGTTTTTTTGAGATCCGCCATGGTTTCATCCAAAAACGTGAATAATTCCAAAGATATTTTATCCATTATATCACGGTCTTGCCGCATTGACAAGGTTTTCCCGAAAATCCGCAAAACACTGTTTTTTCATCATATCTCTCATAAAGCGACCCGCCGGCAATGCCGGCGGGTCAATCATATTTGTATTTTCGATCGGATCAATGCTTGCACTTGTTTCACTGTGCCGCGCTAATGGTTCTCCCCGGTGCGGAGCTGCTGCACGAGGAGCCATGCCGCCGCCTCGGCGCACTGCGAACACGTCGCCGACGCCGGCAGCGTGAAGGGCGCGCAGAGCGCCTCCAATGCCGCACGCAGATGGCCGCCCGCCCCGGGGAGCGCGCGGATGTCGACGCGCGCAGACGGAAGCGTCACGCCGCTCTGCCGCGCGTAATAGTCGAGAAATTTGCCGTCAAACGGCATATGATACGCCGCGAGAACAGCCCCCTCCGCAAACGCCGCAAACTGCATGAGCGCCTCACGGACAGAGGGCGCGCCCGCAAGCGTCTGCGCGTCGATGCCTGTCAGCGCGGTGATTTCCTCGGGAAGATCGGAGCAGGCGACGTAGGTATGAAAATGCTCCGTCACGCGCAACTCTTCCATCCGGAGAGCGGCGATCTCCAGGATCTGCGCGTCCTCCCGCCCCGCTTCCCCGACGCAAAATCCCGTCGTCTCGAGATCGACGACGACGGTACTGCCCGTCCTCATCCGTTCCTCTGTTTCCTGCATGATTTCCTCCTTTTGTGCCGCCCGCGCGGCGTCATTCGATGCCTGCGAGGCGCAGCCATTCGTCCAAATAACAGGAGAGCTTCTCCCGTTCCCGCTTTGCGTGTTCCTCACAGAGCAGAACGTGGTAGGCGTCGGCGAGCAGTTCCGCGCCGATCTCTCCCCGTTCGAAGGCGGAGAACGTCTTGAGAATGCGCCGCGCGCCCGTGAGCGGTTCCCGCAGAAATTCGAGATCCAGATAGTGGTGCATACATTCCGAATAGATGCTGCCGTCCTCGCGCTGAAACCAGCCGTGCGCCGTCATGTCCGACCAGTCGCCGTTTTTGCGATGGTGTTCGAGATAGCCGTCCGCCGTCCGATAGCATCCCATCTCCTCGCGGATGCGGTTTTTCACATAGTCGGCGCTCCCCCAGCTGCACAGTCGGGTCAGCACGAACGGTTCCCCGTGCATCACGCTGCCGAAGGGCGAATGTCGCGAGACGACGAGATCGCCGCGGCGAAAGGGCGTGGGAAAATCGAACCACATCCACTCGAACGCCTGCAAGAGATCGCGCTCCCCCTCGTCCGTGCCGTCGGCGTCGATGGCGACGGGCGTTCTGTCCGGCTTTGCCGTGAGCGTGATCGCACGGTTTTCCCCGATCCACTGCTTGGTGAGCCGCAGGCAGATCACATCGGGATCGCCGTCCTCGTCCGCATCTGCAAAACATTCGTCGGCGCTCCCGTAGATCCAGCCGTCGCGGTGCCAGTCTTCCTCCCCCTTGTACAGGACGGCATAGCGGTAGACGGCGCTCTCGTCCGCGCAAAAAAAGCGCGAAAGAAGGTCGTTCTGCAGCCGCATGAACGCGCGGAGAAATTCGTGCAGACTGCCCGCAAGCGCGTCGGGGATCTCCATCCTGCCCTTTCTTTCCCCCTCTGCGACCGCGCAGTCGGGCAGGGCGGCGATCTCCTCCCATGCCGCGTGCCGCTGCGGAAGCGTCATGCGATCGTTCTGCCAGACGAGATACGCCGCCTGCAGGGGCGTGCATTGCGCGCAAAATCCGATCTTGCGCCAATGCGCCGCAATATCTTTGGAATTGAGAAAAGACGCCACATCCAACATATCACCCTCCCGAACGACAGCCCGCGCGCTCACTCGTTGAGATCCTGAAAGATGCGTGCAAGGCCGCAAAACGCCTCCTCGATCTTGCGCCGATGACTGTCCAAAAAATCCGCATTCCTCCCCTCCCATGCCTCCCGCCAGAGATCCGCCGCCTCGTCAAACGTGTCGGCGACCCCGTTCACGATGCCCTTCCAGCGCGCCAACGCCGCCTCGAAGTCCTCGCCTGTCACGTATTTTCCATCCAAGGAACAGGCGATCGAGGCGAACGCGCGCAAATAATCCCGGAGGATCGCAGTGAGATACTCCGTCGCCTCGGAGGCAATATAGGGCGGTATCTTTTCGATGCAGAGCTTGTCCTCACGCCACTTCTGCCTGCCGATGGAGAGATGCCGCGCGCGGAAGCGGTCGATGCGCCATCCTGCCGCAAAGAAAAAGCGGCGGAACTTCCGATAGAGACTGTCATGCGGCTTCCTCTTCTTCATGAAACTGCCCTCTCGACCTTCCTGACGATGTCCTGCAGCCCTTCACCCGACATCTTATTTGTCCTCCTTTTTCGGCGGGTAAAATGACGTTTTATTGATTCGGTATCCGGGCGGATAGCGGAAGTGCTCGTACGCATCGCCGCCCGTCCATGCGCGGATGTACGCAAAGACTTCGGGCGTGATGCGGATGTCCGCAGGGCAGCCCAAGATCCGCATGGTCTCCTGCTTCCAGCGATACTCCGCCGAATATTCCCTCCCGTCGATTCTGACGACCATATCATACCAAAGGGAGGGGTGCAGCGGGCACTGATGCTGCTTTGTGAATGAGATGAACTCGATGTCGCAGACGTCATACGCTTCTTTTTCGGGGAAAAAGCGCAGTTTTCCGTCCTGCCGTCCGAGCGCCTTCAAGTCCTCATCGTTCGCTTCGCCGCGAAGGTACCTGACTTCCCGCACGATGCAGTCATCGCCCGTGAGAAGAAGAAGCTCCTCCTCTTCCTTCTTTTCCTTCTCCCGATTGAGCCCGAGGGAAAACAATTCATCGAAAAAAATGCGGAAGTCAAACTCTCGGAGATATTCTTCGATGGATCCCTTGCTCCAACGGATGGTGCCGTCTGCACGCACCATGACGAAGGTAAAGGAATTCTTGCCGTCGCGGCGGATATAGCGCACTTCGCCGTCCTTCTGGGCGCGCATGAATCCCTCCCCCCGCTGCGCTTTCTCATAGTCCTTGTCGAAATCCTCTTTCGCACTCTGAAAGCGCTCAAGCTGTTCGGGCGTGAGCGGGCAGCGCTTATGGCCGTTCACCGTGAGAATGTTCCCGTCCAATGTGACATACTTTTCATCACCCTTGCGCGTCTTCAGGCAAAAGACGGCTTTCCCCTTTCGGGATCCCCAAAAGGTGACAGCATCCTTTTTCTTACAGATCTGAATGTGCGTTCCGATTCCCGGCGGCTTCTGCATCTTCCCTCCTTGCGGCACTCCGGCGCCGCATCGGAGATGACCGCGCGCAGATCGTCGGGCAGCATGGCGACGACGCAGAAGCGCTGTTCATGCGTCATGCCGAAGAACGCCTCGGCGACGCTGCCCGCGATCGCCGCGACGGTGTCGGTATCGCCGCCGATCCGGACGGCATTGCGGATGGTGTCCGCCGAAGATCGCACCAGGCATTTTATGCCTCCCCGTCCGTTTCTGCGGAAGCCTGCCCGTCGCCCGGACGAGGGGAACAGACGCGCTGCCGGAGCGCCTTCTGCGTCCGGGTACGGATGAGGGCGCGAAATCCGGAAGAGACGGGGATGGTCATTCTCCCGCCCTCGACGCGGAGCGTCATCTGCTCCTGCCCCCACCGGTAGAACGCCGCATACCGCCTGCCGCCGATCTCCACCGCAAGCTCATATCGGAACGATGGGTGCAGGGGGCCGCGCGGCAGGATCCTGAGATCGATGAGGGCGATCTCCTCCGGGCCGTAGACTTCCTTCTCGCGGAAGAACCGCTGCCGCCCGTCGGCACGCTCGAGGTATTCCACATCCTCGCGCGTCGCCTCCCCGCGCAGATAGCGCACTTCCCGCACGAGATATTCGTCGTCCGTGCCCGACAGAAGCGCTTCCTCCCGCCGCAGGATCGCCTCATCCCTGTCCGCCCCGACGCCGTAATAGACGTAGTCGAAGAAATTTTCAAAATAATCGGGAACGGACGAGAGCGTGTGGCGGACGGAGCCGTCGGCGTGCACCTCGATGAACTCATACAAAAACTGCTCCCGCCGGCGGACATAGCGCACCTCGCCCTCCCCCTCCGCGCGCGAGAACCCCTCTCCCCGCTGCGCCGCACAGAAGTCGGCGCGAAACTGCTCTTCCGCCGCCCGGAAGCGCGCCGTCTGCCCGGGCGTGAGCAGGCAGCGCCTCTTCCCGTCGATCGTGCAGATGCTGCCCTCGAGCGTCGCCCGCCTGCGAATGCCGCGGCGCGTCTTGAGACAAAAGAGCGTCTCCCCCGCGCGGTACCCCAGAAGGGTGACGGCGTTTTTGCTCTTGCACAGCTGAATGCTTCCCAACCGCGTTCTCTCCCGATCTGCCATATCTTCCTCCCTTCCTCCTTATGATACGACAACAAATGTCCCGAAAATGGAACATACGGCATTTTTCCGATCATACCGCACTGCGGCGATCTTTGCAAGCGCGAAAAAACGGGCCTCCGCAGGGAGACCCGTTTTTCTGTGTCCGGAATCAGACCATCGGCCAGACGGCGGGCGCTTCTTCTGCATAATGCCAGAAGCTGCCGTCGTTGATGGGCGCCTCTTCCGAGTAGACGTAGGCGTTGTTCTTGACCGCGGAGGTCAGCGAGGATGCCGCGAGCTGCTCGGCGGTGCCTGCATAGTAGTACGTCTCGATGCTCGCGTAGCTGAATGCGTTCGACGTCGCCGAGGTGAGCGAGACGGGGAGCACGAGGGAGGTGAGCGACGTGCAGTCGCGGAACACATAATTGTTGAGCTTCGTGACGCCCTCCCCGAGGGTGACGGAGGTAAGGCTCGAGCAGCCGCGCAGAAGGCTTGCGGGAAGCTCTGTGACGTATCCGGGGATGACGATGCTCTCAAGATCGTACATATACGCGAACGCGTAGTTTGCGAGCGCGAGCGCCTCCGTGCGCGTCTCGGCAAATTGAATGCTCTTGACGGCGGACGCCCGGAAGGCGTACTGTCCGACGCTCGTGACGCTCGCCGCGAGGACGACGGTCTGCAATCTCGTCGTATTGCGGAAGGCGTAATCCCCCACCTCAGCAAAGCCCGTCAGATCGAGCGCCATCGCGCTGGCGGAATTGAAGAACATGAGCGTGGAGTAGGCGAAGCTGTTCTCGCCCAGGCGCTCGCACGTCGTCGGATCGTTGAAGGTGATCTTGAGAAGGTCGCTGCGGTAGAACGCATAGTCGCCGACGGCGGTGACTGCCGCGGGAACGGTCACGCTGGTGAGCTTTGCGCCGACGAAGGCGCCCGCCATGATCTCGTACGAGGTGACCTGCTGTCCGCCCGCCGTGAACGAGGAAGGAAGTGTGACCATGTTCGAGCTGCCGTGATAGGAGACGAGGTACGCCTGTGCGGCGCCATCTGCGGCGGGCACATAGAGGAAGGTGAAGTCTCCCTCGGTGACGAGGCGGCTCTGCGCCGCATCCGTCACGATGCTGTATGCCGCAGGCAGGTTTTCTACATCTCCCGCGAGGTTGACGACTTCGGCGAAGGTGCAGCCCGAGAAGCTGCTCGCCGCAATGGAAGTGACGGTCGCGGGGATGGTGAGCGTCTTGAGCGCATAGCAGTCTGCGAACGCGCTCGCGCCGATGCTCTGCGTGCCGCCCAGTTTCAGAGAGGTCAGGCGATAGCAGCCCGAGAAGACGTTGTCGCCGATGGAGACAAGGGACGCGGGCAGATCGAGCGCGGTGAGCGCCGTGCAGTTCCGGAAGGCATAGATCCCGATCTCTTTGAGCGTCGAGTCCTCCGCAAAGGTGACGCCTGCAAGGCTTGCATTGTCCGCAAAGGCGTACGCGCCGATCTCGGTGACCGCCGCGGGGACGGTCACGCTGGTGAAGGAAGCGCCGTAGAACACGCGGCTGTGGATGGCGTAGCTCGTCACGCTCTGTCCGTTTCCGACGTCGAAGGAGGCGGGCAGGGCGAGCGCGCCCTCCATGCTCCCGCTATATCCGACGACGTACCATTTTTCGCCCGCCGCGTTGCCGTCGCGATAGAGAGTGTAATCCCCCACCGTCACGCGCCCGCTCGCGGGGTCTTGCGTCACGATATTCTCCGCATACTGTGCGATGCTGCCGTTGTCCGTGCCGCCCGCCGTCAGGGTGAGCGCGCTGCGGTTGACGATCTCGATGAGATAATAGTTGCCCGTGCAGCCGACGATGGTCGTGACGGATGCGGGGATGGTGAGCGTGGTCAGCCCCGTTCCGATGATGCCGCGCAGCGCGGTGAGCCAGCTGTTCTCGCCGAAGGTGAGCGACGTGAGCGAGGAGCAGCCGCTGAACGCGTTGGTTCCCGTCTCCGTCACCGTATCGGGGATTGCGACGCTTTCCAGCGAGACGCAGTCCGCAAAACAGTTCCCGGGAAGCGCGGTGATGCCCGTGCCGATCGTCACGCTTGCAAGCGATGCGCAGCCGCTGAACATGGAGGAGCCGAGTTCGGAGTTGGCGGGAATGGCGACAGAGGCGAGCGCCGTGCAGCCCAGAAATGTCTGATTGCCGAACGTGACGCCCGAGCAGCCGTTGAAGTCAACGCTTACAAGCTGCGTGCAGTTCGAGAGCGCGCTGCTGCCCGTCTTGGTGAGGGAGGACGAGAGTCTGACCGACCTGACCGCCGTATTCATGAGAACGGAGTTGCCAAGCTCGGAATAGGCGGAAAGGTCGGCGACGCCCTCCGTCTCGCTGTTGACCGTCGTAAGGGAGGTGCAGCCCGAGAAGGTGGTGTTGGGCAGCGCAGAAATGGGTGCGAGGATGGTTGCGGAGGTGAGCTGTGCGCAGTTTGTGAACACGCTTGCGCCCAGCGAAGTCACGGTCGCGGGAACGGTGACGGAGGTGAGCGCCGTCCCGTAGAACGCGCTCGCGCCGATGGTCGTCACGGATGCGGGGATGGTGACTTCCGTCAGCCCCGCGCCGGAGAAGGCGCTCGCGCCGATGGACGTCACGGACGAGGGAATGGTGACTTTGGTGAGCGACGCGCAGCCCGAGAACGCATAGGTGGGGATCTCGGTCATCCCGTCTTTCACCGTAATTTCTCCCGCGAGCGCGGTGTTCCGGAAGGCAAACGCGCCGAACGCCGCATTTTCGATCCCTGCAACGGACGTGAGCGCGGAGCAGTCCGCAAAGGCGCCGATGCCGACATTTGTGAGATTTGCGCCGAGCGTGACGCGCTCGATCTCGGAATGTCCCATGAACACGCCCGACTGCAGGACGACGCCCATCATGGTCTGACCGTCGGCGATCGCCGTGACGGGCAGCCCATTGTAGGTGTCGGGAATGACGACGGTATCCCAGGCGTGGCTCGCGTACTCCGTGAGCGTATAGCCCTGCCCGTCCTCATTGCGGACGAAGGTCATATCGTCGATCTGCTCGTGGCCGCACACCGAACACTTGCCGTTCTCATAGGTGTGCCCGGTCGCACGCTCGATGGTGAGCGTGCCCAGAAGCTCCTGCTTGGACGCGTCCGCATAAGTGAGGCGCACGCCGTCCTCCGTGCAGCTCGCCCTGGTCTCGGTCACGTTGTCGGGGAGGGCAGGCCCCGTCTCCCCCGTCAGGTCGAACTCGTAGTGCGCGCCGTTGGTGAGGTAGATGTGCAGCGTGTTCTCCGAATAGGTGATGTTGGAGATGCCGACGCCCGCCGCGCCGTCCTCCCCCTTGACGAGCCCCGCGTCCAGCGTGCTGCCGTCCGAGAGGGTGAGGATGAGATGGCCGTTCTCGTCGACCTTTGCGTCCTTGATGCCGCTCACCGGCTCCTCCGGCTCCTCAACCTCCTCGATCTCGGTGAGAGAGCTGATCGTGAGCGTCGCGGGCTGCATCGCCGCGGAGGGGCCGTCCGTGCAGAACTGCCCGCCCATGACCTGCGAGTTGATGTAGAAGGTGAGCATGAGTTCGTCGAGTTCCTCGAGGGCGCCCACGTTCTCGAGCACCATCGAGATCTCCTTGACGTAGCGGACTTTGACATAGTTGCTCCCGCCCTCGGGATCGGGCGCGTTGACGAGATCATCCTCCGCGCTCAAGGTATAGGTCACGCCCTCGGTGACGGGATTTCCGTCCTTGTCATAGTAGCCGATGCTGCCGAGGGGCACGGGCGAACTGTCCGCGCTCGCCGTCGTGCTCGTGGCGTTCGGGTCGATGAAGGTGTCGCAGGTGATGCCGTAGATAGTGACCCGGCTCTTGTCCACCTGCATGGTGAGAAGGTACCGCTGCTCCTCCTCGGAGAGCACCGTGACGGTGGCGCTCTTGTAGAGCCCCTCGCCGAATTCCACCCCGCCCATGGCGTCGATGAAGGCGCCCAGCGTTGCCTCCACCTCGTACATGGTACCCTCTGCGCCCTCGCTCTCGACGGCGTAGAGCGTCATGGCCTCGGTGACGGGATAGCCCGCGAAGCTCCACGTCTCGGTGAGCCCGCTCTCGTACTTGTAGTACCACTTGGTGATGGCGTTGCCGTAGCGGTCGACGTAGGCGGGAAGGGTGGCTTTCTCCCCCTCCTTCACCGTCTGCGTGCCGTAGACGGTGCCCGACTCGGAGGCGAACGTCACCGTGTATTCCTGCACTTCGGGCGTCGTGATGGTCGGCTGTTCCTCTTGCTGCGGCGTCTGCTCGCCGCAGGCGGCAAATGCCGCGGCGGAACTGAGCACCATGACGGCGCTGAGCGCGCATACGGCGATGCGCCGTCCTCTGAACAAAGATCTTTGCTTCATATCTTCTCCTTTAATCAAATATACAGATTTTTCTTCCTCCGGCGTCAACGATTTCCGCATTGACGTCATAGGTTTTTTGCAGCAATTCCTGCGTGATGACCTCCTGCGTCCTGCCCGAGGCGAGGATGCGCCCCTCCTTCATCATGACAACGTTGTCGGCGTAGCGCATGGTCTCGTTGATGTCGTGAAGCACCATTAAAACGGTGGTGCCGCATTCGCGGTTCAATGTGCGGATGAGGTCGAGGATCTCGTACTGATAGTGCACGTCGAGATAGGTCGTGATCTCGTCGAGTAGAAGCGTCTCCTGCGTCTGCGCAAGGGCGAGGGCGAGCCAGACGCGCTGCATCTGTCCGCCCGAAAGCTCCTTGACCCGGCGGTCGGCGAACGCCTCGGTGTGCGTCCGCAAAAGCGCCGTGTCCACCGCGTCGTGATCCGCTTTGGAGGTCTGCGAGAACACCTGGCTGTGGTACGCCGTTCTGCCCATTTCGACGAGACGGCGCACCGTCATGTCCTCGGGCACGGTGTTGTACTGATGCACCGCCGCCACGCGGCGGGCGTACGCCCTGCGGTCGATCCCCGTAAGGTCGCGATCCTCGAAGAGGATGGTGCCGCTGCGCGGCTTGTAGATCTTGGAGAGCAGCGCGAACGCCGTCGTCTTGCCGCACCCGTTGGGGCCGATGAGCGCGGTGATCTCCCCCTTGGGGATGGTGAGATCGATGCCGCGCAGCACCTGCGTCGTCTTGTCGTACCCGAAGGTGACGCCCGAGAAGGTGAAAAGCGGTTCAGGCATACTTCTTGCTCCTCAGAAGAAGGATGATAAAGAGCGGCCCGCCGACGATGGACATGATGATGTTGACGCTGATCTCGTAAGGGTAGGCGATCCAGCGCCCGACGGTATCCGCCACGAGAAAGAAGAGCGCCCCCAAGAGCGCGCTGTAGGGGATGAGTTTTTTGTGGTCGTTGCCCGCGATCAGGCGGGCGATGTGCGGCACGATGAGCCCGAGAAAGCCGATGCTCCCCACGACGGCGGTCGCCGCCGAGGCGAGAAAGACCGCGACGAAGGAGACCTGCAGCCGCGTGCGGGCGACGTTGACGCCGATGCTGCACGCGAGGCGGTCGGACAGCCCCAGAAGGTTGCACTTTTTCAGGCAGAAGACGCTCGCGACGGCGCCCACGGCGACGTAGACGGCAAGCGTCGTGACGTCGTCCCAGCTCTTTAAGGAGATGTTGGATTCGACGATGCTCGCCGCGCCCGAGTAATTGCCGCCCGTCATCTGGTTGAACGCGGTGGACAGCCCCGTAAAGAGCGCGTCGACCGCGATGCCGACGAGAATGAGGCGCACGGGACTCAAGCCCCCCTTCCACGAGAGCGCATAGACGATGACGAACGCCAGCATCCCGCCCGCAAAGGAAAAGAGCGGGGAGAGATACCCGAGGGCGGGCGCGAACGCCGTGACGAGCACCGCCACGAACTGCGATCCCGCGCTGATGCCGATGATGCCGGGATCGGCGAGCGGGCTCTTCATGACCGCCTGTGTGATGACGCCCGCCGCCGCCATCGCCACGCCGCCCAGGACAGCGACGAAGATGCGCGGGAAGCGCAGCTGCACGATGATGGCGACGTCCGCGTCATATTCGACGAACAGCCCGCGCAGCATCTGCCCGAAGGTCACCTTGATGCCGCCGATGTTCGCCGCGAGCACCATGAAGACGACGAGCAGCACCGCCGTTATGACGAACGCGAGCGTCACTTTGAGCGCTTCGGGGAATTTCCTCCTGGTCATTCAGGCTGCCTCTTTGTCTGCAAACACGACGTCGGTGAGAAAATCGAAGGAGTCGAACCAGCCGAGGTTGCAGCTCATGCCGAAGCCGTCGTCCGAGGAGAGATAGTACACCTCCCCCTCCTGCACGGCGCGGAAGCTCTTCCAGATCTCCCCCGTCTCGATCTCCTCGCGCATATACTTGAAGGCGTTCTCCTCGTCATAGTGCGCAAAGACGACGATCTTGTCGGGGTCGGTCTGCACCATGTGCTCGGGGTTGACCGCCGCCACGCCCGAACCGTCCGAGACGTAACTCTTGTCATAGACGACTTCGCCGCCCGCAAGCTCGATGAGGTTGCCCACATAGGAGTCTGCCGTCACGATGAGATAGAACCTTCCGGGGTACGCCATCAGGATGAGCACGGTGTCGGGATCGTCCTTTTTGACGCTGTTCTCGGCGACGTAGCTCTCGTACTCCGCGCGCAGCGCCGCCGCCTGTTCCTCGCGCCCGTACTTTGCGCCGAGCGCGTCGATGTCGTCGTACATCCCCTCCACGCTCGAGAGATCGAAGTACATCGCCTCGATGCCCGCGTTGTCAAACTGCTCGGACAGCCCCGCCTCGAGCGTGCGCGGCACGATGACCACTTCGGGGTTGACCTGGCTCAATATTTCCATATCGGGCGTCATGGCGTTGCCGATGGTGCGCACGCCCTCATAGCGGGCGGGAAGTTCGATGTCCTCCGCCGCGCTCGGAATGCCCACGACGTCGTCGATCTCCAGCCTGTCGAGGATCTGACAGACCGCCATCGACGTGGTGGCGATGCCGTACGGCTCCCCCCGTTCCCCGTTGAGCGCGCAGCCGCCCATCGTCAGCATGAGCACGCCCGAGAGCGCCAGAGCGCCCAGTTTTCCCCTGTTCATGCCGCCTCCTTCGCCGTCACGCTGTCCCAATCGACGGTGAGCGTTGCGGGGTACTTGTCTTTGGTGAACTGCGTCCCCATGACGTTGGAGTTGATGTAGAGCGTGAGCGTGTACGTCTCCGTCTTCTCGGTGATCGGGAAGGTGATGGAATCGACGTAGTGCACTTCCTCCTGCAGATTGTTGGGCGCGGTGTCCTCGCTCAGCGTATAAGTCACCCCGTCCGTCACGAGCGTATCGCCCGCGTAGTAGCCGATCGTGCCGTAGGCGGGCTGTCCCTCCTCCGGTTCGCCCGCGTCGGGCGACGGGTCGATGAAGGTGTAGCAGGTGATGGAATAGATGGTCACGCTGCTCTTGGTGAAGTAGAGGGTGAGCGTCTGCGTGCCGTCCTCCGCGACCGTGTACTCCGTGTCCGTCATGAGCGGCTCGCCGAACTCGATGCCCCCCATCGCGGCGACGTAGCAACTCAGTGTGGCGTCCACCGCATATGTACCGGGCGCCTGCGAACAACCGCACAAAAGCGCCATACACCCTGCCGCAAGCAGGGCGGCTCCTGAAACAAACTTTTTCATGTCACTCCTTTGTTCGCATATGCGAACCAACTGTCCGAAATACAAGGAGCTGCGCGGCAGCCGACCGCTTTGCTCCTTTTCGTACCGTATTATATAGAGCGCCGACGCGCCCTGTCAATCAGTTAGCCATGGCTAACTCATCGGAATTCCGCAAAAAAATTTCTGTCCGACTACAAATTTTCCGGCGGTATTTTGCCCTTGCGCAGGTGGGCAAGGAGGGCGGCGCGGCTGCCCTCGCCCACCGCGCAGACGATGCCGACCGCCTCCCGCGCGGCGATGTTGGCGGGCGTATGACAGCATTTCTCCAATGCGTCGCGCACAAATCCGACACACAGCGTGTATTCTTCGAGCAGCCCCTCTCCCCGCACGGTCAGCGCGAGCGCTCCCCCTTCCGCGCTGCGAAGATGACCGTGCGCCTTGAGCCGCTCGCACATCCGGTAGGCGCTCACTTTGGAGACGCCCATCTTGTCCGCAAGGTCGCACACGCGCACGCGGCCGCCCTCCTCGCGCAGCGCGCGCAGAGCGATCAGATATTTGAGTTCGGCTGCCGTCATGTGGTTCCCCTCCGAAGTTCGCCATAGCGAACTCTATCCCGGACAATAAGTTCGCCTATACGAACTCAATGGTATTATATCGCTTCCGCCCGCAAAAGTCAAATGCTTTGCCGCGCTCCGCCCGAAAGTTTTTTGCAAAGAAAAAAACACCCCGAACGCGAACGTTCGGGGTGCGGCGCGCCGCAGATCAGTTCTTCTTACGGCGCACGATCACGATCACGATGGCGACGACGGCAGCCGCGGCAACGACGCAGGCGATGACGATGCCCGCGACCGCACCGGGCGTCATGCCGCCCTCATCGGGCGTCTCTTCGGACGTTCCGTCGGGATTTTCGGGCTGCTCGCCGGGATTCTCGCCGGGATCCTCGGGTTGCTCGCCGGGATTTTCGCCGGGATCCTCCGGTTCTTCGGGAAGCGCAGCCGCGCCCGTTGCGGTGATCTCGTAGGAGGCGACGGTGCCCGACACCTCGAATGCGGCGAGAAGGAGCGCCGTGTTGCCCTGCTCGATGACGGCAAGCCCTTCGGGGGCGACGTCGCCCGCCGTCGCGGTCGAGAAGTCACGGGTGTTCACATAGTTGACGAACTCCGCCTTGGCGGGATCGGTGACGTCGTAGACCATGATGCCGCCGATGCGCTCGAGCGCGATGAACGCGTACGTTCCCGCCCCGACTGCGGCGAGCGTGACCGCCTCCGGCTCGGTGCCCTTCTTGGCGGTGCGGCTCTCAAGCTCCACGTCGTCGTTGGAGACGTTGTAATACTTGGGCAGATACTCCCACGTCATCGCCTCGAAGTCGTTGCCGCTGTCAAAGACGAGCTGCATCCCCGAATCGGTCACTTCAAAGACGCTGAAGGAGCGCGCGCCGTAGAGGTAGTTGCCCTCGCCCAGTCCGACCTTGACGTCGTTGTCGAGCACGCGCACCTTCTCTGCCGTGACGCTGCCGTCCGCCGAGGTGAGCGTACGCTTTGCCTCATCGGAGAAGTCGCCCCACTCGCGGGCATCCCCCTCGTTGGCGGTGAACAGATAGGTCTTATCCCCGACATGGTATGCCGCGATGCCGTCCGGCATATACACGCCGTAGGTGTTTTCATAGGTCGCGGGCGCGTAGTCGGCGTCCGAGTCGTCGAGGTCGATGGCGTTCTCTTCGAGGCTGAGATCCTTGAAGCCGAGCGACTCCACCGCCGTAAATTCACCCGCCGCAATGTCGAGCACGGCGATGGCATTTGCCTCCTGGAGCGCGACGTATGCGGTGTTTCCGTCCACGGCGATGTACTCCGGCTCGAGATCGAGCGCCGCCGCGACGGGCGTGCCGTCTCCGTCGGGATCGTTGAACACCACCCCTTCCTCGCCGAGCTGCGCCGCGTCGAAGGCGGTGAACCTGGCGATCTTCACGCTGTCCGTCTGCGTGTCCGCGACGGTGACGGAGCCCTCGGGGTCGGTCATGCCCGCCCCGTAGCCCTCGCGCGGCTCCCCTTCGTCGGCGGTAAGGACGTACCTCCCCTCGCCCGCAAAGGTGACCATGTCGGGCTGTACGCCCGCCGTGTACACTTCGACGATCTCGTTGTCATAGCTCAGAAGCGCGATGCGCCCCGCCTTCGTAAAGTCGGCGTCCTGCAGGGCGACGGCAATGCGGTCGTGGACGGGATCGACGGCGACGCTCGTCATATCCCCGTAGGTGAAGGAAGCGTCCGCCGCCTGCATGAGCTGCGCGACGTTGACGGACGTGACATCCCCGAAGGTGCCGTCCGATCTCACGTCAAACACGTTGAGCAGGGAATCGGCGCCGTTGACGACGTATGCCTTGTCGTTGTCCTCGTTGTAGGCGACGATCTCGGCGACGCCGCCGTCCGGGTTCGCTTCGCCGAGCGTGACGCCGCCCTTCTTCTCCATCGTAAGCAGGCTGTCTGCGGCAAAGCCGTCATTTTTCACGTCATACGTCTGCGCCGAAATAGTCTCCCCCTTGCTGTTCTGCACGGGCTTGTCGGCGGGCGTCACGTCGTCGTAGCCGACGTCCTCCGCGTCCGAAGCGTTGTTGTCGGTATCGGCGAAGTCCTTGCGCGCGATCGCCTTCTTCTTGGACTGGATGTCCGCATAGCCGCCCTCATACGCGGGCGGGATCTGCGTCTCCTCCGTATCGTTCCCCTGGGCGGCGAGCAGATCGACGTACCCCGCGGGGCGGTTTGCCTCCGTGATCGCCCCCGCAAACGCCTCGCCGGGCGCCGCCTTTTCGGAAAAGAGCGCGACGCTCACGCCCTTGTTGTGCAGCCGTACGTCCCGCTCCATATCCCCGTCGGGGATCATATACGCGCCTGCGGAGATGCTGTCCACCTGCCCGCAGCGGATGAGGAAGTACCCCTCCGATGCGATGCTGCCCTCGAGGGCGAGTTCCTTCCACGCGTCGTTGTCCTTTCCGTCCGCACTCGAGCGGTAGTAGAGGAACCACCCGTCGAGAGACACGGCGGCATCCGTCGGGTTGTAGAGCTCGACGAAGCTGTGGCTGACCACCTCGGCGTCGTCGGACGCGCCGAATACCTGGTTGACGAGGACGTGTTCCACCGTCACGTCGTAGCTGCCGTCCGCCGCATAGGGCGTGCCTGCGGCGCTCGTCTGCGCACCCGCCGCAAGGACGGGGCAGGCGGAGCCGAGAACGGCCGCGCCGAGCAGGAGGGCAAGCATCTGTTTTGTCGGATTTTTCATACATCTTCTCCTGTCATCTTTGTGTACTTTCAGTATAACAATCAGTTGTAACGAAATCCGCACAAAGTTGTATCGAAGTTGTAAAAAGTTTTTCCGACAAAAAAAGCGGAGGGGCACCCCTCCGCTTGTCTCTTGTCTGTTATCTCCCCGCCGCGCGGCAGGCGACGGCGATCGCGTCGGCGGTGCGCAGGATATCCTCGCGCGAATGAGCGGTGCTCACGAACATCGCCTCGAACTGCGAAGGCGGCACATAGATGCCCTGTTCCAGCATCGCGTGGAAGTAGGCGGCATACGCCCGCGTGTCGCACATCGCCGTATCCTCGCTGCAGCCGGGTGCACGCTTTGCAAAGAAGGGCGTGAGGATGGAGCCGACCC
This sequence comes from uncultured Clostridia bacterium, assembly GCA_944367415.1. Classification (GTDB taxonomy): domain Bacteria; phylum Bacillota; class Clostridia; order Christensenellales; family Borkfalkiaceae; genus Gallimonas. The sequence continues at coordinate 23,814 of CALVWN010000001.1, forward strand.
GTCCGACGGGCACGCCCGCCGCCCGGAACGCCTCCTCGAGCGTCGCCGCCCGCTCCTCCAGCAGCGGATAGAGCGTACTCTGTTCCCTGCGGATGAGCCGCAGCATGGCGAGCCCCGCGGCGGTGGCGACGGGGTTTCCCGAGAGCGTTCCCGCCTGGTATACCCCGCCCAGCGGCGCGACGAGGGACATGACGTCCTCCCTTCCGCCGTAGGCTGCAAGCGGCATCCCGCCGCCCACGATCTTCCCGAATGCAGCAAGGTCGGGCGTGACGCAGTAGCGCTGCGCCGCCCCGCCGTAGGCGACGCGGAAGCCCGTGATGACCTCGTCGAAGATGAGCAGCGCGCCCTCCTTGTCGCAGATCGTGCGCAGCCCTTCCAGAAATCCCCGCTCGGGGGGAACGACGCCCATGTTGGCGGCGACGGGTTCGACGATGACGCAGGCGATCTCCCTGCGGTGCAGCCGAAAGAGCGCCTCCACGTTGGACAGATCGTTATAGGTTGCGACGAGGGTCTCCTGCGCGATGCCCGCGGGAACGCCGAGGCTGTCGGGAACGGCGCCCGTCAGACACCCCGAACCCGCCCGCACGAGCAGTCCGTCCGAATGACCGTGATAGTTGCCCGCGAACTTGACGATCTTGTTCCTGCCCGTGAAGCCGCGCGCGGCGCGGATGGCGGACATGGTCGCCTCCGTTCCGGAACTCACCAGCCGCACCATCTGCAGATAGGGCGCTGCGAGCGCGATCTCCTCGGCAAGCTCCGCCTCCCTGCCCGTGGGCGTGCCGAAGGTCAGCCCCGAAAGGGCGGCGCGGCGCACTTCCTCGACGATCTCCGTCCGCGCGTGCCCGAAGAGGAGGGGGCCCCAGCTCATCACATAGTCGAGATATCTGTTCCCCTCGACGTCAAAGAGGTACGCCCCCTCGCCGCGCTCCGCAAAGAAGGGCGTTCCGCCGACGGCGCGGAAGGCGCGCACGGGGGAATCGACGCCGCCCGGCAAAATGCGGCAGGCGCGCGCAAAAAGTTCGGAATTGTTCATACGTTGCCCCCGTTTTTCGCCCAGTCGAGGGCGTGATAGGTGATGACGATGTCTGCGCCCGCGCGGAAGAAGGCGGTGAGGATCTCTTCGACGATGCGCCTCTCGTCGATCATGCCCTGCGCCGCTGCCGCCTTGACCATCGCATATTCGCCGCTCACGTTGTAGACGGCGATGGGCAGGAGCGTGCGCTCCCTTGCGGCACGCACGATGTCGAGATAGGCGAGCGCGGGCTTCACCATGAGGATATCCGCCCCCTCCGCCTCGTCGATGGCGAGCTCGCGCAGCGCCTCCCGCCCGTTGCGCACATCCATCTGATAGCCGCGCCTGTCCCCCGTCTGCGGGGCGGAGTCCGCCGCGTCGCGGAAGGGGCCGTAGAAGGCGGAGGCGAACTTGGCGCTGTATGCCATGATCGGGACATGGGGATACCCTGCGTCGTCGAGCGCCGTGCGGATGGCGGCGACGACGCCGTCCATCATGGAGGAGGGCGCCACCATGTCCGCCCCCGCGCGCACCGCCGCCAACGCGGACATGGCATGCAGGGAAAGCGACGCGTCGTTTGCGACCTCGCCCCCCTCCAGAACGCCGCAGTGCCCGTGCGAGGTATATTCGCACAGGCAGATGTCGGCGATGACGACCATCTCCCTCCCGCGGGCGCGGCAGTGCGCCCTGATCGCCCGCACCGCCTGCGGCACGATGCCGTTTTCGTCATACGCGCCGCTGCCCCTCTCGTCCTTGTGTTCGGGGATGCCGAAGAGCATCACGCCGCCGATACCCGCCGCAAGCACCGCGTCGACGACTTCGGCGAGCCGATCCACCGAATAGCGGTACACGCCCGGCATGGAGGGAACTTCCTCCCGGACGTTCTCCCCCCACCGCACAAAGACGGGGTAGACAAGCCCCTCTTTCCGGATGACCGTCTCCGCCGCAAGCGCGCGCAGAGCGGGCGTTCTTCTCAATCTTCTCGTTCGCTGCATATTGCCTCCGTGACCGCCTGTGCGAGAGCCTCCGCGCAGGCGCTTTTTGCGATGATCGGTGCACCCCCCGCCGCACGGACGGGCGCTGCCGTCTCCTCCCCGATGCACACGACGGGGCAAGCGGGGAGAGGATATTTTGCCAGATATTCACGCGCGCCGCCCGCCGAGGAGAAGGTGACCGCCGCCGCGCCGTCCGTCGCCGCTGCGGCACGCTCCAGCCCCCGTTCGTCGGGAAGGGCATCGTAGAGATCGATCTGCACCCCGGATGCGGCGAGCGCCGCGCTCCCCGCCCTTGCGCGCAGAAGCACGGTCTCATCCCGCTCCGCGCCCGCCCTTATAAGCCCCTTTGCGAGGGCGCACGCCGTATATTCTGCGGGCACGAGGTCGGCGCGGATGCCGCGCTCCCGCAGCGCCTTCGCCGTTGCGGGGCCGATCGCGGCGAACTTCTTGTCCGCGAGCGTACGCACGTCCCTGCCGTCCTCCGCCATCTTCGCGAAAAAGGCCTCGACGCCGTTTGGCGAGGTGAACACGAGCCACGCGGCGCGCCCGATCTCCCCCCAAAGCCCCGCCGCGGGCAGCGGGAGGACGCGGCGGGTGATGCAGGGAACGGGGTCGAGTCCCTTCCCCGCAAGCAGTCCCGCAAGGCGGGAGACGTGCCCCTGCGTCCCCGTGACGACGACGCGGGGCGGGGGTATGTACGCGCCGAGCAGCCCTTCCGCGCATACCATGCCCACGACGATGGTCATGGGTGCGGGCAACTGTGCTGCACACCCGGAAAGCGCCGAGAGCGGGCAGCGGACGAGCTTCTCCCCGGGCATGCCCGCCGCGGAGATGACCGCGCACGGGGTGTCCGCAGACATGCCCCCGCGCAAGAGGTCGCGTTCGATCGCCTCCGCCGCTCCCTTCGCCATGAGAAAGACGAGGGTACCATGCCCCGCACAGGCGGTGAAGTCGGGCACGCCCTCTCTTGTATGGGCGGTGAGTACGGTGAAGGACGTTGCCGCGCCGCGGTGGGTGACGGGGATGCCGAAGCGCTCCGCCGCCGCGACCGCCGACGTGACGCCGGGCACGACTTCGCAGGGGATGCCCGCTGCAGAGAGCGCCGCAAGCTCCTCCCCGCCCCGCCCGAACACGAAGGGATCGCCCCCCTTGAGCCGCACGGTGAGCGGGTACTTTTTTGCGCACGCGACGAGCAGGGCGCAGATGTCCTCCTGCGCCGTCGAATGTGCCCCCGCGCGCTTGCCGCCGTAAATTTTTTCTTCGTCGTTCTCCACGCCCCACCCCATGCCCTCCCCCCCCTGCCTGCCCTCCACGCCGCCGCCCCCCCCCGACCCCCCCCCCCCCCC
>CALVWN010000002.1 GCA_944367415.1 uncultured Clostridia bacterium
GGTTGTATTTGGGCGTGGAGGAGAGATACTCGCTGCCGCGGATGACGTGCGTGATGCCCATCAGGTGGTCGTCCACGACGTTCGCAAAGTTATAGGTGGGCATCCCGTCGCTCTTGAGCAGGATGCCGTCCTCGATGTCCTTGAAGTCGACGGTGACGGTGCCGTAGACGAGGTCCTCATAGCTGCCGCTCCCCTCCTCCGGCACGTTCTGGCGGATGACGTACGGCACGCCCGCCGCGAGCTTTGCCTCCACCTCCGCCCCGGACAGGCGCAGGCAGTGCTTGTCGTAGCGGCCGACGCCGTTCTCCCCTTTGAGGGACTCGATGCGCTCCTTGTCGCAGAAGCAGTAATAGGCGCCGCCCAGCTCGATCAGCTTTTCGGCATATTCCCGATAGATCGCGGCGCGCTCGCTCTGCACATACGGGCCGCAGCCGCCGCCCACGTCCGGGCCCTCGTCGTAATACAGCCCGGCGTCTTTGAGGGTGTCGTAGATGATCTGCACGGCGCCGTCCACATAGCGCTTCCCGTCCGTGTCCTCGAGGCGCAGGATGAACTTGCCCCCCTCCTTCTTGGCGAACAGGTAGGCGTAGAGCGCGGTGCGCAGGTTGCCGATGTGCATATAGCCCGTGGGGCTGGGCGCGAATCTGGTTCTGACTTCTTTCACGTCAAAGTATCCTCCGGTATGATTTTGGTATGAAGGGCGCGGCGTGCCCCCGTCTGTCGGGCGCCGAACGGCACTGTCGGATGCCGAACGGGCTATCGGACGCCGAACGGCACTGTCGGATGCCGGCGCGCTGTCGGATGCCGCTATCGGATGCCGAGCCGGGCTATCGGATGCCGAGCCGGGCTATCGGATGCCGAGCCGGGCGGCGCGGCCCTCGCGGTAGTAGCTGTACAGCTCTCCGTCCGCATAGACGATGCTGTCGTTGAGGCAGACGCCGTACATGCGGCAGAGCGCGTGCAGGCGGGTGAAGGCGCGATCGTCCTCGGCGGAGGGCTCGCAGCTGCCGCTGGGATGGTTGTGCGCGACGATCACGCCCGTCGGCTTTACGTCGCCGAGCAGCTTGCCGAACAGGCGGCCGTCCAGGGCGACTTCGTCGCGGCGGATGTCGGTGAAGGATTTGGTGCAGAGGAGCATCCCGTCCTCGTCGGTGAAGTACAATTCCAGCCGCTCGACGGCGACGTCGGCAAAGCGGCGGCGCACATACGAGCGCACCTCGCCGAAGCTGGACAGCCGCACGAGCCTGCGCTCGTCGTCGCGCAGGCGGCCGAGGATCTGCCCGATCAGATAGATGTACTCCGCCGTGCGCGGCCCGACGCCCGCCACGCTGCACAAAAGCCGCGGCGAGGCGGCGAACACCCCGGCGGGGTCGCCGAAACTGTCGAGCAGGGCGTGCGCGACGGGATTTGTGTCTTTGCGGGGGATGTGCTCGAAGAGCAAGATCTCGAACAGCTCGTGGTCCGTCAGCGAACTTCCGTGCTCGAACAGCCGCCTGCGCATCCGCTCCCTGTGTCCTTCGTGCATAGTCTTACGCTCCGTAAAAGCGGACAAATTGCCGCTTATCCGTATTTTAACATATCCGCGCCGTTTTGTACAGAACTTTTTGCCGCCGCGCGCAATTTTTGCGCGGGAGCCGCCCCCCGCAAAGGTCCTTCCCTACCCGCCGAGCGCCCCGCTCCCCGCGAAAGCCTTCCCTACCCGCCGAATGCCCCGCCCCCGCGAAAGCACTTCCCTACCCGCCGAACGCCTCGCCCCCGCGAAAGCACTTCCCCACGCGGAGAGCGCGGGCAAAGATACAAATTCCGGACAAAAAAATGCGGCGCACCCTTGCTTGTCGCCGCCGCGTATGCTATAATAGCGGCGGAGGCAGAATATGATAGACAAAAAGAGATCGTTCCGCTTTATCGGCGACTGCATCCTCGTCGCCGCGCTCGCCTGCGTGTTTGCGCTCAACTACGAACTCTTCGTCGCGCCCAACCGCTTCGCGCCCTCCGGCGTCAACGGCATCGCCGCCATGCTGGAATATGTGACGGACGGAGCTTTCAGCGTCGGCTACTTTTCCCTCATCGTCAACGTCCCGCTGTGCCTGCTCGCCTTTTTCCTCATCGACCGCGGCTTCGCCGTCAAGACGTTCGTGTTCAGCCTCGTCTACTCGGGCGCGCTGCTCCTGCTGCGGGAACTGGACCTGCGCTCCTTCCAATACAATGCGGAAAACGTGGACACCATCTTCCCCGCGCTCATCGCGGGGGCGGTGAGCGGCTTCGTCTACGGCATCGTGTTCCGCCGCAACGCATCGACGGCGGGCATGGATATCATCGCCAAATACGTCAGCAAAAAGGATCCTCTGCTCAACTTTTTCTGGATCAACTTTGCCCTGAACGCGGCGATCGCGCTGCTGTCTTACTTTGTATATACGACGCCCGGCGAGGGCGGCGCCGTCCTGCACGACTACAAGCCCGTCTGCCTGTGTATGCTGTACTGCCTGATGTCGAGCGTGGTCGGCAACGCGATCATCAAAGGCTCCAAGTCCGCCTATAAATTCCTGATCATCACCTCACACGCGGAGGAGATCGAGCGGGAGATCGTCGCCAAGCTGCGCCACACCGCCACGCGCATCGCCGCGACGGGCGCGTACAGCAACACCCCGCGCGACGTGCTCGTGTGCGTCGTCAACAAGCGGCAGATCGTCGAATTCAAGGATATCTTAAAAAAGTACGACCATACCTTCACCTTCGTCGAAACGGTCAACGAGACGATCGGGAACTTCCTGCACGTCAAATAAAGGCTGCAGCACCGCTAAGCGCGCCCGCGGCCGCACCGCGCGAGCGCGCTTCGGCGGTCCGACGCACCCGATAAAACTTCACCCGGCAAAGCCGCGCCCGCCGAAAGAGCGGGCGCGGCTTCTTCTCGTTTGAAGCCCCGCAGATCATCCGCAAGGGCCGGACTGCGCGGACGATCATACAAGTGCGATCATGCAAGGGCGATCATGCAAGAGCGATCATGCAAGGGCGATCATGCAAAAAGGGCGCAAGACGCGCCCTTTCCCTCGGTTTGGCGGCGAGTTGTCGCCTTTGTGTGAACTTTGAATTTCAGGCGAAGCGTGATTCCGAAGCAGTCAACGGAAAAAAATAATACGAACTCGTTTCCAGAGTTCGTATTATTCCCTAATGGCGGAGCGGAAGTAACCTAAAACGAATATTCTACGCTAATTGTAATTTACATATTAAAAATTTAATTATGATTTCGATACTTTTTTGGATTTATCATTGGAACTATAATTGTCAAAATAATCATTAAAGCAACAATTCCTATACCACTCAATAAAATAACATTGTTATAAGAAAAACTGCCATATAGTAACAAGAAAAAACCTATTCCACAAACAGCAACACATTTCCCATATAGTTGACATATATTTTTTTTGTTATAAGTATTCTTTTTTTCTTTTGACAATGTATTCCAACCAGCAAGCAACCAAGTACCTTTTTGAAAATATACACAAATTCCCCAGATTATTATTCCTAAAGAAATTAAAACTGTTATAATTATTTCAAATAAAGTCATATATAAATCATCCT
>CALVWN010000003.1 GCA_944367415.1 uncultured Clostridia bacterium
AACTATGAAGAAGGCAAGGCGGCGTGCGAGGCATGGATCGCGGGCATGGACGAAGCCGAAGCAAGCAAGAGCGCGGCTGCGGCGCTCGTGAAGGCTTGCGAGGGCTGCAAGGACTGCGGCTGCGAAGCGGATGCGCTCGTCAAAGAAGTGCTCGCGGACAAGGACTGCCTCGTCAAGAAGTCCTTCTGGATCATCGGCGGCGACGGTTGGGCTTACGATATCGGCTACGGCGGACTCGATCACGTTCTTGCCTCCGGCGAGGACGTCAACGTGCTCGTGCTCGATACCGAGGTCTATTCCAACACGGGCGGTCAGGCTTCCAAATCCACGCCCATCGGCGCGGTCGCGAAGTTCGCTTCCTCCGGTAAGCGCGTCAAGAAGAAGGATCTGGGCATGATCGCCGCAAGCTACGGCTATGTCTACGTTGCACAGTGCGCGATGGGTTCGGACAAGAACCAGCTCGTCAAAGCGTTGAAGGAAGCCGAGGCTTACCACGGACCTTCCCTCATCATCTGCTATGCGCCCTGCATCAACCACGGCATCAATATGTCCAAGTCCCAGTCCGAGGAGAAGGCGGCGGTCGACTGCGGCTACTGGCAGCTCTACCGCTACAATCCCGAACTCAAAGAAAAGGGCGAAAATCCCTTCACCCTCGACTCCAAGGATCCTACGGGCGACTATCAGGCGTTCATCCTCGGCGAGACGCGCTACGCTTCCCTCAAGAAGACGCAGCCCGCCGTTGCCGAAGAACTCTTCAAGAAGACGGAAGAATCCTCCAAGGAGCGTCTTGCAGGCTACAAGCACATGGCAGGCAAGGAATGATCACATAAAAAAAGAGCGGTCGTCGACCGCTCTTTTTTTATGCCTTCGATCCGGGCGACGGGCGCGGCGGCGCTGCAAAAGCAGCGCCGCCGCGCCCGTTAAGCATATTTTTTCGACGAAACGCGTACCGCCGCGCGAAGGCTTGCGCACATAAAAAAACGGCATCCCGTCCCCCCCGAAACGGTCTGCCGTTTTTACGTCCCCGTGACCGGGAACAAACTGTTATTCGATGCCCTCGTTGAGTTTGGCGAGCAGCGCGTTGAGGTCCTCGCCGTGAACGGCGACCGCCTCCGCGATCGTCTCGCCGTGTGCCAGCGCGCAGCCGAAGCAGTGCATCCCCGCGCTCATCAGGATCTCCGCCGCATTGGGGTTGAGCTCCAGGCACTCGGCAATGAGCGTATTTTCCGTGATCTTTGCCACTGTTATATTCCTCCGTATTTATGATAGTATCCTCTGATGAAATGCTGCGGCTGCGCCTTCGGGCGCATTCGCGCTTTCCTTAGCAGTATAGCACAATTTCTTCCAAAAAGCAACTGTTTTGCGGTCATTACAGCGCGAGCAGCCAATAGATGAGACCGACCGCCGTTCCCGCAAGGACGCCGTATACGATGATGGGACCCGCGACGACAAACATCTTTGCCGCCGTGCCGTAGACATAGCCCTCCGTCTTGAACTCCACGGCGGGCGAGGCGACGGAATTGGCAAATCCCGTGATGGGAACGATGCTCCCCGCGCCCGCGTTCTTGCCGATGCGGTCATACACGCCGAGCCCCGTCAGCAGCACGCCCAGCGCGATGAGCAGGACGGAGACGGTGCCCGCGAGCTCGTCCCCCGTAAGCCCCGCGAGTTCGAGCATGATGCGGAAAAACTGACCGATACAGCAGATGAGCCCTCCCACGAAAAAGGCGCGCGCGCAGGTCTTGAAGTGCTGCGTGGGCGGATCGAAGGAATGGACGTAGTCGATATAGTTTTTGTTGTAGTTTTCGCGCGAGCGTCCCGTCACGGGCGCACCTCCCCTCTCCCCGCCTCGGGGAAACAGGTCTCGCGCTCCTCCCGCGTCTTGCCGAGCGGATTCGGGCGGATCTTTCTCATGCCCTTATTTTGCCGCCCGCGGTTGATTTTTATACGTCACGCGGCGCCCGCTCCGCCCTCTCTCGCCCCTTCCTGCCGCAGCAAGCGCTTCCCCGCACAAAGGCGAGTTTTTGCAGAAAAGAAAGAAAGGGCGCATTTTGCACCCTTTCTTCCTTTGGTTGAGGTGACGGGACTTGAACCCACGACCTCTTGGTCCCTAACCAAGCGCGCTACCAAACTGCGCTACACCTCATTGTCGCTCAAAAACAGCATATCCTATTATAACAAGTATTTGAAAAGTGTCAAGCGATTTTTCCCGCCGATCCGCAAAAAAATTTACGAATTTCGCTTTCATCCCCGCGAACGAGAATACCCTGTCTCTTCATCGGTCGATCCGAGGCATCTTTCCGGGGGTCGGTGTATTTCCTGCGCTGTTTTCCTTAAGATCGCGCCCCGAAAACAAACGCACTTCCGGGGCGCGGATTTTTTCAAAAGAAACTTCGAGACAGGCCTGTAAGCCGGGTTCTGTCGAGCGCGGTCATTTATCTACGCGTGCCGTCACCGGCACGCTCAAGCGGTATTCGCGGCTGTACTCGGGCGGGCAACCCATATGAATACAGCCCAACCTTGCATCGGACGGGGTTTACATGGCACGGGGCGTTACCGTCCCGTCGGTGAGCTCTTACCTCGCCGTTCCACCCTTGCCGCTCGCGCGGCGGTCTATTTCTGTTGCACTTTCCTTGAAGTCGCCTTCACCTGACGTTATCAGGCGTCCTGCCCTGCGATGCCCGGACTTTCCTCGTCGTACTCGGGGTACGCCGCGGCCGCGCAGCCTGCTCGAAGCAAAGATATTATACCACAAATTTCTGAAAAAGGCTTGTATTTTGCGGTAAATATGATAAAATAGATACAGAATATTTTTTTGGAGAGGAGTTTTATGAGAAAGACCAAGATCGTATGTACGTTGGGCCCCGCGTCTGACACCGAAGAAGTCATCGCCGCAATGGCGGATGCGGGCATGAACGTCGCACGCATCAACTTCTCACACGGCACGCACGAAGAGCACGCCAAAAAGATCGCGATGATCAAAAAGATCCGCGAGGAAAAGAACATTCCCCTTCCCATCCTGCTGGATACCAAAGGCCCGGAGTTCCGCATCAAGACCTTCAAGGAGGGTAAAGTCAACCTCAAAGAGGGCGACAAGTTCACCTTCACGACGGAGGAGATCGAGGGCGACGAGACGCGCGTCTCCGTCTCCTACAAGGGCATCTGCGAGGACATGAAGCCGGGCGACAGGATCCTGCTCAACAACGGACTGATGGTCTTTGAAGTGACGGACGTCAAGGCGCCCGACGTCGCCTGCAAGGTCGTCATCGGCGGCGAGCTTTCCAACCGCAAATCCATGTTCTTCCCCGAAAAGCAGCTCAACCTCGTCTATCTCTCCGAACAGGACAAGAGCGATCTGCTCTTCGGCATCGAGCAGGGCGTCGACTTTGTCGCCTGCTCCTTCGTCTCCAAGGCGCAGGATATCCTCGACGTGAGGAATTTCCTTCACGAGCACGGCTCGGACGACATCGACCTCATCGCCAAGATCGAAAACCGCGCGGGCGTCAACAACCTGCAGTCCATCCTCGACGTCTCGGACGGCATCATGATCGGTCGCGGCGACATGGGCGTGGAGATCCCCTATGAGGAACTCCCCGACATCCAGAAAACCATCATCAACGCCTGCCGCCGCGCGGGAAAGCGCTGCATCACGGCGACCGAGATGCTCGAATCCATGATCAAACAGCCCCGTCCCACGCGGGCGGAGATCTCCGACGTCGCGAACGCCGTCTATGACGGCTCGAGCGCGGTCATGCTCTCGGGCGAGACGGCGGCGGGTCTCTACCCCGTCCAGGCGGTGCAGGCGATGGCGCGCATCGCCCTTCAGGCGGAGAGCAAAGAGCAGTTCATCCAGAAGCTCGAGGACAAGGACTATCTCATCCGCAGCACGGCGGACGCCCTCTCCCACTCCGCCTGCACCCTTGCGAGAGACGTCAAGGCAAAGGCGATCGTCGTCTGCACCCGCACGGGCGGCACCGCGAAGATGGTCTCCCGCTTCCGCCCCATGATCGACATCATCGGCATGACGACGGACGCGCGCAGCTACCAGAAGCTCGCCCTGAGCTGGGGCGTTCTGCCCGTCATGAGCGAGGAATACAACTCGGTGGACGTGCTGTTCCACTTTGCAAAGTGTGCGGCGCGCGACTCCGGGCTTGTCAAAAAGGGCGACGTCATCGTCATCACGGGCGGCACCCCCAACGGCAAGAGCGGCAATTCCAACCTCATCAACATCGAGACCATCTGAAACATCGTATCCCCTCCCGTCCGCATCCGCGGGCGGGATTTTTTTACGCTTGACAAGCCGCCGATGCCGTGCTATTATATTGTTGCGGGCGCAACGATTGCGCACGCAACAATTTCAGCGAGGAAGGATATGACACAGCCGTTCATGAAACAACTCGGCGAGGTCTGGCGGTGCGCCAACCTCTACCGCACGGCGCAGTACGAGGCGCTGGGCATCGGGAGCTATCAGGATTCCTACATCCTATATCTCTGCCGCCATCCGGGCACGCCGCAGGAGAAACTCTCCGAGGTCATCTATGTACACAGGAGCAACGTGGCGCGGCAGCTCTCCTCTCTCGAGGAGAAGGGATTCATCACGCGTTCGCCCGATCCGGAGGACAGGCGGTCGCTTCTCGTCTATCCCACGCAGAAGGCGCTCGACGCCATTCCCGCCATCCGCGCGGTACACAACCGGTGGAACGAGAAGGTGCTGGAAGGCTTTTCGGAGGAGGAGCGCGCCCTCGTCGCCGACTTTGCGGCGCGGCTCTCCGAGAATGCCAGGCGCGCCGCGGCGCAAGAGGAGTGACGCTTTGAAGACGCTCTTTACCTACCTGGCGCCCTGCAAGCGGCGAATGGCGCTGGGATTTCTCATCAAGGCGGCGGGCACGCTCGCGGAGCTTGTGCTGCCCCTCATCATGGCGCACATGATCGACGACATCGCGCCGCAAAAGGACATCCTCGCCCTCTCTCTGTGGGGCGTCGGGATGCTTGCGTGCGCCGTGCTGGGACTTGCGGGGAACGTCACCGCAAACCGCCTCGCCTCCGCCGTCGCGCGCGACACGATGGACAGGCTGCGCACCGACCTGTTCGCCGGGACGCTGCGCCTTTCCGCGCGGCAGACGGATGAGGCGACCGTTCCCTCCCTCGTCTCGCGCCTCTCGTCGGATACCTACAACGTCCACAACATGATCGGCATGATGCAGCGGCTGGGCGTACGCGCCCCCATCCTGCTCATCGGCGGCGTGGCGCTCACCTTCACGGTGGACTATATGCTCGCCTTTATCCTGCTCGCCGCCGTTCCCGTGCTCACCGTCATCGTCATCCTCGTCGCGCGGCGGGGCATCCGCCTCTATGACGATCTGCAGCGCTCCGTGGACGGCATGGTGCGCAAGGTGCGCGACGACTACGCGGGGATGCGCGTCATCAAAGCGCTCTCCCGCACCCGATACGAGAGCGATTCCTTTGCCCGCATCAACGCGGGCGTCGTGCGCGGCGAAACGCGGGCGACGCTGACGATGAACATCACCAATCCGCTCATGAGCGCCGTCCTCAATCTCGGCATGGCGGCAGTCATCTTTGCGGGCGCCTACCGTGTCGCGGGCGGCCATGCGATGGCGGGCGACATCATTGCCTTCACCTCTTATTTCACGATCATCCTCAACGCGGTCATCTCGGTGAGCCGCATCTTCGTCAACTACTCGAAGGGCAGCGCCTCGGCGAACCGCATCGCCGCCATCCTCGCCCTGCCCGCAGAGCTGCTCCCCGAACGCGGGCTGCCCGCGGGGGATGAAAACGAAGCCATCGGGTTCGAGCACGTCACCTTCTCCTACGGCGGCGTGCCCGCCCTCCGCGACGTGACGTTCTCCCTCAAAAAGGGCGAATCGCTCGGCATCATCGGCGCGACGGGGAGCGGCAAGTCGACGATCGCCGCCCTCCTGCTGCGCTTTTACGACGCGGACGAGGGGCGGGTGCTCGTGGACGGGAAGGACGTGCGCGCCTATGAGAGCGGCGAGCTGCGTAAAAAGTTCGGCGTCGTCTTTCAGAACGACTTTCTCATGGCGGCATCCGTGCGCGAAAACATCGACTTCGAGCGCGGTCTCGGCGAGGACGACGTGCGGCAGGCGGCGCGCCGGGCGCAGGCGGAGGAATTCATCGAAGAGCACGGCGGCTATGACGGCACGCTCACGGCGCGGGGCGCCAACTTCAGCGGCGGACAGAAGCAGCGGCTGCTCATCGCCCGCGCGCTGGCGGCGTCGCCCGAGATCCTCGTCCTCGATGACTCGTCGAGCGCGCTCGACTACCGCACGGACGCGCAGCTGCGCAGGACGCTGCTCGCCCAACTCCCCGACACCGCCATCGTCATGATCGCCCAGCGCATCAGCTCGGTGCGCTTTGCCGACAAGATCCTCGTCCTCGACGCAGGGCGCGTCGCGGGGTTCGGCAGCGACGCGGAACTGATGGCGACGTGCGAGGTCTACCGCAAGATCTACGCCTCGCAGCACGGCGAAAAGGAGGCGGGCGATGCAACATAAAAAAGACGCCCCCAAGACGGGGCGCAGGGCGGTGTTCTTCCGCCTCATCCGCTATTATCTCCGCTACAAGTGGGGCTTGGCGGCGGCGTTTTTCCTCATGGTCGGGAGCAACCTCTTTGCGCTGCTCGGGCCGTGGCTGTCGGGCGAGGCGGTCGATGCCATCGCCGCGGAGGGCGGCGTCGACTTTGCCGCCGTCGGCACATACTGCCTGTATATGGCGATCTTCTATGTCGCGTCGGCGCTTCTTTCCTACCTCCTGACGGCGGTCATGACGCTTTTATGCCAGCGCATCGTCCGCTCCATGCGGCAGGACGTGTTCGACAAGATCCTGCGCCTGCCCCTCTCCCTGTTCGACAGGATGCAGGCGGGCGACCTCATCAACCGCATCTCCTACGACATCGACACCGTCAACGCCTCTCTCTCCACAGACCTTCTGCAGGCGGCGACGAGCGTCATCACCGTCGTCGGGGCGTTCATCGGCATGATCGCCGTCTCCCCCGTCCTGCTCGCCGCGTTCTCCGTCACCATCCCCGTCTCCGTCCTCATCTCCTTAAAGCGCAGCCGCAAGATGCGCCCGCTCTTCCGCAGGCGCTCGGCAAAGCTCGCCGAGCTGAACGGCTTCTCCGAGGAGATGCTCACGGGGCTTTCAACCATCCGCGCCTACTGCCGCGAGGAGAGCATGATCGAAAAATTCCGCGCGCGCAACAAGGAGACGGTGGACACCTACTACGAGGCGGACTACTACGGCAGCCTCATCGGCCCCGCCGTCAACTTCGTCAACAACCTCGGCACCGTCATCATCAGCACGGCGGGCGCGTTTTTATACCTCTTCGATCTCATCCGCATCGGGAGCATCTCCTCCTTTCTGCTGTACGCGCGCCGCTTCTCCGGCCCCGTCAATGAGTTTGCCAATATCCTGGGCGAGATCCAGTCGGCGCTCGCCGCCGCGGAACGCGTGTTCCGTCTCATCGACGCGCCCGAGGAAGCGCCCGATCCCGCGGACGCCGTCGAGGCGGAGAACGTGCGCGGCGAACTTGTCTTCCGCCATGTGCGCTTTTCCTACGACGAAAGCGGCGACGTCATCCATGACCTCTCCTTTGCGGCGCACCCCGGGCAGACGGTCGCCATCGTCGGGCCGACGGGCGCGGGCAAGACGACGCTCGTCAACCTCATGATGCGCTTTTACGACCCGCAGGGAGGCACCATCACGCTGGACGGCGTCGACATCGGACAGTACACCCGAAAGAGCCTGCGCGCCGCCTTTACGATGGTCTTGCAGGACACCTGGCTGTTCGAGGGGACGATCTATGAAAACCTCGCCTACGGCAGCGACGGCGCAACGCGCGAGGACGTCGAGCGCGTGGCAAGAGCGGCGCACCTCGACGTGTACATCCGCTCTCTTCCCGACGGGTACGAGACGCGCGTCACGGACGGCGGCGTCAACCTCTCGAAGGGGCAGAAACAGCTCATGACCATCGCCCGCGCCATGCTCTCCCCCGCGCGGATGCTCATTCTCGACGAGGCGACGAGCAACGTCGACACCCGCACCGAACTGCTCATCCGCGACGCGATGCAGACGCTGCGCCGCGGCAGGACGTGCTTTGTCATCGCCCATCGCCTGACGACCATCCGCAATGCCGATCTCATCCTCGTCGTAAAGGACGGCGACATCGTGGAGCGAGGCAGGCACGAGGAGCTTCTGGCGCGCGGCGGATTTTACACGCAGATCTACACCGCCCAGTTCGAATGATCACGGGCAGGGGCCGATGCGGTATTCCTCCGAAGCGCCGCAATAGATCACGTCCGAGCCGTAGTGCTCGTTGAAATAGCCGCGCAGAAAGGCGATATAGCGGCGAAAGGTCGCGACCGAAATACAATACTTTCCGCAGCACTCATTGATGCGGATGCCTCCACCTTCGCGGAGGACGTCATACAGTTCCAGCAAAATACCGCTCTTGTTCATCTCCTGTCAGTTTCATAAAGCGCTTTGTTTCTCCCTTGTGAATTTGAGATCTCTTCGTTGCAACTGCCGTAAGTATATCATATTTTGCGACACTTGTGTTGAGCCTCGTTTTCCGAAACGGTCGCTTTTTTGGCTGAATTACAGGAAAAAACGGCTGAATTTACTTTTTTCATCCAAAAAAACGGCGCGTCGGCTGTTGCCGACGCGCCGTTTTTTCCCTCACGCCTGTTCCAGGCGGAAGGTCACGGTCACGCAATAGTTGACCTCCTCCGGGATGCTCACGCAGTATACGGTGTCCTCCTCGTACCGGCAGGAGATCCCGATCGGAACAGACTGAAAGACGGTATCTCCGACGGAGAAGGTCACGCCGCACGTCCTGTCGCCGAGCGGATAGCCCTGCAGGACGCCGCCAGACGTCATGAGCCGCATCCGCCCGCTCCCCGCGGGCGGCCGGAAATAAAATTTTGTCGCAGTCTGCCACGAGAGCGTGACGGTGCGCTCTTCCTCCCACCCGAGCAGGGCGGGCGACGCAGAGCTGCTTCCGACGCCGGGCGCATCCGAGAACACCGCCCGAAGCACCGCTCCCTCCCGCTGCGGGATATAAAGGGGCGCGGCGAACTCCCCCGTCTGCGCGTCATACCAGCCGACAAAGCCCTCGCGATCGGGCACGGGAAGCGCCACCGCCTGCCCCGCAAGATACGTCGTCTCGCCGCCGCAATCGAGCGTGACGCCCGAATAGCCGTGCGAATAAGCCACCGTCGCCCCGTTCGCCCAGCCCTCCGTGAATGCCGCCTCCTCGCTGGTGAGCGCGGTATAGACGGCGACATCGCCGGGACTGCCGCCGAGCGGACAAAAGGCGTTTGCCCCGATCTCGGTGACGCCCGACGGCAGGGAAATCTGCGCCGCATACAGCGTGTTGACGCCGAGCGCGCTGCCGCCGATCTCGCGAAGAGATGCGGGCAGGATGAGTCCGCGCAGGTATGCGCTCGAGAACGCGCCGCCGCCCAGGCGCACAAGGCCCTCGGGGAGCGTGACGATATTTTCAATATGCGCGAACTGAAACGCACAGTCCTTGATCTCGGCGAGGGCGCTCCCGGGTGCGAACCCGATCGAGACGTATGCCGCGAAAAAACATTCCTCTCCGATCTCCTGCACGCGCGCGGGAATGACGATCGGCTCGGCGACGGAAGTCTCATAGAAAGTGCGCTCCCCGAGCGAGAGCAGCGTCTCGGGAAGGGTCACGCTGCGCAGGCGAAAGAGGGTGTTTTCCGCTTCTGCGGGCGCGAGCGTTCCGCGGGTCGCAACGACGGGCAGACCGTCGATATAGGCGGGCAGGACGAGATCGACGTTCTCCCCGAACGCACCCGTATAGCCCGTGATCGTGACGGACGCCTGTCCCTTTTCATAGAGAAAGTTGTCCGCGCTGCCGACGGTGACGATCTCCTGCCAGACGGCATAGAGCGTGAGCGCCGTCTCCCGCTCCGTGGGCGTCGCGGTATAATATGTCCCCGAGCCGTCCGGACGGTCGTTCCAGCCCAGAAAGAGATAGCCGTAGCGCTCGGGCGCATGGAGCATGATCGCCTGTCCGTACCCCACCTTTGCAGGGTTCTCCTCGGACAGCGTTCCGCCGCTTAAGACATATTCCACCGTGTAGGTGAGCCCCGCTTCACGGTACTGCGCCGTGAGCGTCAGATCGTCGACGTTGGTGACGTCAATCATCGTGTAGCGCGTTCCTGCCTCGTCATACCAGCCGAGGAACTCGAACCCCGCCCGCACGCAGTCGGGAAGAGGGAACGTATCGCCGAAGAAGAGCGCGAAGGTCTGCTCGGAGAGCTGTTCCCCGTCCGCCTCCATCGTGCCGCCCGCTCCGATGAGGCGGACGGTATACTCCACGGGCGCAAAGCGCGCATAGAGCGTCGAGAGCGAGAGCACGTTTTCGGGCGTGATCTGCCCGACCGGCTCGCCCCCCTCGGGCGCATCGTACCAGCCGAGAAAGGTGTGTCCGTATTTGAAGGCGGGCGCCAGCGTGACGCTCTCGCCGTAGGTGATATAGTTGGGATTGCCCGTCTCGCCGTACCCGCCGCCGTTCAATTCGTAGCGGACGGTGTAGATTTTGGGCGACCAGACCGCATACAGCGTGAGATCGCCCGCAACGCCCGAGAGCCGCTCGTACCACGTTCCCGAGCCGTCCGCGCAGTCGTTCCAGCCGACAAAGTCATAGCCCGTGCGCCGCGCATCCGAGAGCACACAGACCTCCCCCGCCCCGACGGATGCGGGGTTGCCCTCGGGAAGGTCGCCGCCGCACGCCTCATACCGCACCGACCAGCGCGCGCCGCTCTCCTGCCAGAGCGCATAGAGCGTGAGATTGCGCGCGTCCGCGCCGCCCACGCTCGTCACGCGATTGCCCCCTTCGGGCGCGTCGTACCAGCCGAGAAAGAGATACCCCAGGCGCGTCGGCTCCGCGAGCACGACCTCCTCCGCACGCGTCACGGCGGCGGGATTTCCCTCCGACAGGATGCCGCCGCCCAATTCGTAGCGGACGGTATAGACGTCGTCGCTCCAGCGGGCGTACAGCGTCACGTCCTCCGCCGTGCAGGAGATGCTCCCGACGGGTTCTCCCGCATAGTCGGGCGTGAGATACCAGCCGAGGAACTGCGCGCCCTGCTTCTCGGGCGGGGAAAGGGTGATCGCGCCGCTCTCCATCGTCAGGACATCCTGCGGCGCGTCCGTGAAACAGCCGCCGTTCAGCCAATAGTCGACGGCGTATTCGTGGGGCGCAAAGACCGCCGTGAACGAGGCATCCTCCTCGATGCAGACGGGAAAATCGACGAGCGCGCCGCTCTCGTCCGCATAGCCGACAAAGTCGTATCCCGTGCGGCTTGCAGGCGCGGGCGTGAACCAATCGGACGCGGTCACCTCATACGCCGCGCCGTCCACCGTCACGGTAAAGACGGGGCGGGCGGTGCCCAGCGCGCCGGGAAGGATGGCGGCGCAGACGATCGCCGAAACGCCGAGCACGGCGGCGCCGCCCAGCCAGGCAAACGAGATGCGCCTGCGGCGGCGCGCCTCGACGGGCGTCTCGGTGCGCACGTCGCCGATCGCAAAATACAGTTTGGAGACGGGGAGCGAAAAATGCTCCGCGAGCACCGCGAGCTGTCCGACGTCGGGGCAGGTGACGCCGCGCTCCCACTTGGAAACGGTGTCCGCCGCCGTCGAAAACAGGGCGGCAATGTCCTCCTGATGCTCCCCGCGCGCCCTGCGCAGTTCGGAGAGCGCCTTGCCGAAGGCGGCGGCGTCGAACGTGCCCGAGAAGGTCTCCTCCCCCTCCGCACCGCCGACGAGCCGCTCCAGCGTGACGCCGAGCGCGGCGCTCAGATCGCCGAGCTGGGAGATGTCCGGCTCGGTGATCCCGCGCTCCCACTTGGAGACCGTCTGCAAGTGGACGTTGAGGCGCTCCGCGAGCGCGGACTGCGTCAGCCCCGCCCCCTTCCGCAATTCTTTCAAACGTTCCGCAAATGCCGCCATAGCACGTTCCTCTTCTGTAAGATAGAACAAGTATATCACATTTTACCCGATTTGACAACCGATCAAAAACAAGAGGGAGCGGACATTGTCCGCTCCCTCCCGGAAACAGCGCCCCCGATCGTTCTCAAGCAAGGTCGTAAATATGAAGCCGTTCGTCGGGGGACGTGTTTGGCTGATGAAAGACGATCTTTTCCGCGCCCGTCTTGTCGCGAAAGACCATCGAGTGACCGCCGTCGCGGTCAAAGACAAGGGTATCAAAGGTATAGTCGCCGCACACGTTGTCCGCGACGCTGCGCGCGATGCAGTACCCGTTTCCGGTGAAGGTCGACCAGTACAGTTCGATGCGCCCCTTTCTGCGCACGGCGAACGGCCCCTCGGCGACGTACCCGGTATGCTCCCCGTTGTTGATGGGAACGGAGAAGCCGCAGTATTTTCCGCTGACGATGCGGCGCGGGCGCGAGACCAATTTGGTGAGGTCGTCCGCGAGGCGGGCAACGTACAGCGCGCCGTCGCCGTCTCCCGTGACGGGATCCACCCATTCGTTGGAAAAGATCAGGTACGGCACGCCGTCCTCCTGAAAGAGGGTAGCGTCGAGGCACATCCAGCCGGGCGGGGTGATATACTCCCCCGTCAGCGGCAGGAACGGCCCGCGCACGCTGTCGGAGACGAGGATCATGCTCCCCCGCCGCCATGCGTCGCACCAGAGCGAGACGATGAGATAGTATTTTTCGCCGAAGCGGTGCAGCTCGGGCGCCCAAAGCTGGCGGAAGCCGTCAAGCACCCCTTCCCCGACCAGCACGCCCGCAGGCGAAAACTCGATCAGATCGTCCGACGTGTAGAGCGTAAAGTTGCTCCCCTTGTTCCAGCAGTCGCTGCCCGTCGTCCCGAGCAGATAATAGGTATCCCCTTCGAGACAGATGAAGGGATCGCGGATATGGATGTCACTCGCACGCATAGCCGCCCTCCTGCGCCGTCTGTTCGAGGCGGAGCACGCATCCCCAAAGCGGGCACTGCCCCGCCGTAAAGCGCAGCACGCCGTCGCACACCGAAGCGTCGGCGGGCGCATGGAACGCATCCTTGATCCGGCAGCGCCCCACTTCGATCTCAAAGCGGGCGCGCGGCGCCTCGATGGCATAGGCGTACACGAGTTTTTCGCGCCCGTCCGCCGATTCGCGGATGAGATAGGTGCGGCCGCGGCCGTCGAAATAGGAGCCGATGTCGCCGTCCTCGATCGCCGTCGTCACGCCGTCGCGGATGACGGGAACGATGGAGCGGTAGAATGCGACGGACGCCTCGAGCGCCTGGCCGATCTCCTGCGTGCGATCGGAGAGATCGCCCGAGAGACAATATCTGCCGAGCATCGCCTTCGCCGCCGTAAAACACACGTCCTCCAGAGAGTAGTCGCTGCGCATGGTCGCCCAGATCTGCATTTTGCGGGGCGGGAGAAAGCGGTGCAGATTGCACGCGACGTTGACGCCGCTCGCGTTCTCGTGCGCATCCGAGAAGGAGACCATGTCCGCAAGCTGCAGAAAGCGCGGCTCGTGGCGCATCCCGCCCGAGGAACAGATCTCCAATACGAGATCGGGCAGCGCGTGCTTCAGCTCCTCGTAGAAGGCGAGCACTCCCTCCATGTGGTCGCGCAGCGCAGCGCCGTAGCTCTCCGCACCGTCTGCGCCCAGGCCGACGTTCTCGTTGTAGTCCACCTTGAGATAGCCGATGCGGTTGCGCCGCAGGTTGCCGATGACCTTCTCGCGCAGATATTCATGCACTTCCGGTTTGCGGAAGTCGAGAAAGGCGCGCCCGCGGTGATCGATGATCTTGCCGTCGTATGTAAGCAGATACTCGGGATGTTCGCGGTACACGTCGCTCCCGACGCTGACGCCCTCGAACTCGTACCAAAGCCCCAGCTGCATCCCTGCGGCGCGCACCTCGTCGCTGAACGCGCGCAGCCCGTCCGGGAAGACGTTCTCGTCACATTCCCAGTCGCCGATCACGCGCGTCGCGTCGCCGTAGCGGGCGCGGAACCAGCCGTCATCCATGACAAAGTAACGGCAGCCGAGCTTCTGCGCGACGGGGATCATCTTGCGGAGCTTGTCGAGGTCGGGCGCGCCCCACGAGTAGCAGAACTCGTTGCATAATACGGGCAGGTCTTCCTCCGCCCGCTTGCAGGCGGCGTGGCCGTCGTAGGCGGGAATGAGCCGGCTGCAAGCCTCGTTCAGCCCGCCGCGCACGACGGTGAAGTACGCCTTGTCCGAGCGGAGCGTCTCCCCCTTTCTGAGCGTCCTGCGCCAATGGGCGGTGAGGAAATCTCCCATGCCGCCGCCCACGGAGATGCTGCCGTTGCGGAATACCGTCTCGATCACCCACGAGGCGGGCGCCTCGATGGCCGCCGCCCAGCAGATGCCCTGCGCCCTGTCCTCCACGGCGACGAAGGGAAGCTGTCCGCGCGCGGGCATCGTTCCCGTCTGGCTCCACTTCTCCGTGCGGATGCCCAGTCCCGACCACGACGGCTCGAATGCCAGCCTGTCCGTCGTGACCGAGCCGAGTTTTCCCTCGCCGCTCCAATTGCTGATGAGTTTGTGCAGCACGATGTCGTGCGCGTCCTGAAAGCGCCCGAAGGGAGAAATGCAGGAGAGATTGAAGCTCGGGAGCGCCTCGACGGTGACCGTCTCCCCTCTGTTCTCGAGTTCGTTGTACGCCTCGATCGCGCACCCGCCCTCCGCGAGACGCAGATGCTGCGTGGCGATCAGCCCCGTCCCGTTTTCAAACCGGGAGACGAGCTGCACGCCGCCATCCGCGCGGGAGAGCGTCTGGGAGACGAGCCGCAGCGCATATGCCGTGTCGGCGTTGCGCAGCGTCGTTCCCGACGTGAAATCGCGGGAGAAGCCGTCGCCCGAGAGCGCGACGTGCATCATCGGCTCGTTGTCGATGCGCGCGCCCAACGGGCTGATGCCCGCGAGTTTTTCCGCGTTCACCTCGCCCTCGCTGCCGCGCGGAACGAGGAGAAACTGCGTCGTGTCCTCAATGGTCGCAAAGATGCCGACCATATCTCCGAATACAAATTCTTTCTTCTTGATATCTACCATGCCTTGCCGTCTGCCTTTTAACTTTTGATTGCCCCCAGCATGACCCCCTGCGAGAAATACTTCTGCAGGAAGGGATAGATCGCCATGATGGGAATGAGACCGATGATCATCATGGCCGCATTGGAACCCTGTTCAAAGACGCGCGTGGGATCCCAGCCGCCGCCCTGTCCCTCGCCGCGGGCATTGTTCAGCCCTTCGCGGATCTTGAGCGCGAGCGGAGAGAGCTCCTTGCTGTTTGCGAGCAGGAAGGAGGGCCAGTACCAGTCGTCCCACTTCGCCACCAGGTAGTAGAGCGCGATGGTCGCGATCCCCGCCTTGGAGAGCGGAATGACGAACATAAAGAGGATGCGCCATTCCCCCGCTCCGTCCAGACGGCAGGAGTCGATGATGCTCTCGGGAACCTGGTTGAAGAAGTTGCGCAGAATGATGAGATTGAACGTGTTGATCCCGAAGGGAATGATGAGACTGAACAGATTGTCCGTTCCGACCGTGTCGCTGATGGTCAGATACATGGGCACCAGGCCGCCGCCGAAAAACATGGTGAACACGATCAGGTAGAAGAAGATCTTGAGCCCCGGCACGTTCTTCTTCGTGAAGGCGTAGGCGCCGAGCGAAGTGAGCACGAGCGAGTAGACGACGTACACCCCCGTCACGAAGATCGAGATGCCGAATGCCCGAAGGATATTGTCCTGATAGAGCGTGACCTTGTAGTTTTCAAAGTTGAAGTGCAGCGGCAGCACGATGACCGTGCTCGTTCCCGCCTGCAGGTAGTCCGCCTTGGAGGCGAAGCTGAGCAGCACGAGATAGATGACGGGGAAGATACAGACAAGTCCGAACAGCGTAAAGAAGATGTAAAGCACGATGTCGAACGTCGTCGCCTTGTGCTTTTTGACGTAACGCACCTCTCCGTCGACGATCTTGGCATAATATTCCGGATTTTCAGCTTTGTTCATACGCCCCTCCTCAATCGATCGTGAACATACTGTAGCCGTTGATCTTCTTGGTGATGATGTTCCCCGCGATGAGGAAGCAGAAGTTGATCGCCGATTTGAAGAATCCGACCGCAGTGGACAGCGCATAGCCGTTGCCGCCCGAGCTTTCCGTGAACAGGCGGTAGATATAGGTGTCCAGAATATCCGCCGTGTCGTACACGTTCTTGTTGTACAGGTTGTAGACCGAATCGAAGCCCGCGTTCATGATATTGCTCAGCTGCATGATGAACATGACCGTGACGACGGGCATGATCATGGGCAGCGTGATGCGGAAGATGAGCCCTCCGCGCGAGCAGCCGTCGATCTTTGCCGCCTCGTAGAGCGTGGGGTCGATCCCGGCGATGGACGCCGTATAGATGATCGTTCCCCATCCCGTGCCCTTCCAGATCTCCGACAGGATGAGAATAAAATAGAAGGCGTTCGGGTCGGTCAGGAAGGAGATGCGCTCCCCGCCGCAGGCGGCGATGATATTGTTGATCAGCCCGTCGTCCATCGAGAGCAGCATCTTGACGATGCCGCCCAGGATGACCCACGAGATGAAGTTGGGCAGGTACATGAAGGTCTGGATGATCTTTTTGAACCGCCTGTTCGTGAGTTCGTTGATGAGCAGGGCGACGAGGATGGGCAGCGGGAAGCAGATGCACAGCTTGAGCAGGCTGATGACGACGGTGTTCTTGATCGCACGCGGCAGAAGCTGCTGCGAGAAGAGCGTCTCGAAGTTTTCCCAGCCCACCCACGGGCTGCCCCAGATGCCGTATTTGGGCCGCCATTCCTTCCACGCGATGATGATGCCGTACATCGGAACATAGCAATAGACGATGTAGAAGATGATGACGGGCAGCAGCATGAGATAGATATGGCGGCTGCGGAAGATGCGGCGCAGGAGGTCTTTGCCCTTTCCGGGCGCGGGCCGTCCCGAGCGCACTTCGCTCACGGTGAATGATGTCTGTGCAGAATCGGGCGCCGGTGAGCGCACCTGTTCTGCCGTCCGGCGCTGATTCATACCTTTCCTCCCCGCGTCATGCTTCGATGGTCAGCTCCGAGCGATCGACGCTGCCCTGGAAGCTGACGAGCGCGGCATTGTCCGCATCGGCGGACGAAAGCACCGTGCCGCAGAAGTTGTAATTTTTGAGCGTGATGCCCGTGATCGTGCCGTTGCCGCTCACCGACATGGTGTATGCGTACACGCCGATCTCCGTCGACTTGACCGTGATGTTCTCAAACAGGATGTTGTCGAGAATGGCGCCCGTGCCCGACATCTGCGTGATGATGACGTTGGGCGAGATGACGTGATAGATCTCGATGTCGCGGAACACGACGTCCCCCCATCTCGTCTCCACATCGGTGCCGAGACGGCAGTCGAGCGCGTTGTTGCCGCTGCTCCAGGTGGGCTGCGCAAACCCGACGGAATTGTTGCGGAACGTCATGTCCGTCATGTCGCAGGCGGATTCCCAGGTGAGGCAATAGCCGCTGCCCTTGTCCGTCCAGCAGTCGTTGTACTCGTACACGCAGCCGCTGACCGTCGCCAGGCCGCCCCAGCCCGTTCCCTTGTACTCGATGGCGTCGTCGCCCGTGCGCACGAAGTTGTACCTTCCCACGCTGTCGCGGCATTCACTCATCATGAGCCCGTCGCTGTACGTTCTGTACGCGAGCAGCAGATTGCTCTCCATGAGCGCGTCGTCGCAGTTGTAGAAGCACATCGTCCAGGTGTTCGCGTTGATGATGGTAAGACCCTTGACGACGGGGCTTTGGCAGCGCGTCGCGTTGACGACGTGCTTGTACTTTCCGTCGCCGCCGAGCACCGCGCCCATATCGAGCAGCCCGCGCCCCAGCACCTGCGGGTTCTCCACATCCTCCATGTGGATGGCGGTCTTGGTGTTCTGCGACCCGTTATCGTTGAGACGGTCGGTGCATTTCAGGTACGCGCCCCGTTCCAGCCAGACGACGCTGTTCTCGGGTACGCGGATGCTGGAGATCTCGTGGAGACCGGGACGGAAGACATAATACATCCCCTCCTCGGTGAATTCCAGCTCCTCCGTCTCGTGATATCCGGGATCGATATACTGCACGTCGTAGCCGACGGGAACTTCGAGTTTTTCCTCCTTCGTCACCATGATGGTGAGCGGCGTCATCGTCGGATCGGTCACGGAAGCGTTCGCGTCCGACGTGAACGTGTAGGTATAGGAGCCGTACGCGCGCAGGTAGGAGGTGACCTCCTTGCCGTCCAGCTTGGGCGTCACGTTCCTGCTCTCGGGCAGAACGACGCACTGCGCATACGAGCGGTGCATGGTGAGCTTGACTTCGAGGATGAAGTCGTCCTGATGGTCTGCGACGTCCACCCAGGCGAAGGAGTGCGATCCCTTGCCGCAGCGCGCCGTATAGACGGGAACCTGCGTCCCGTTGATGGTGAGCGTGTGCCAGGGGCTGTGGATGACCGCGTTCGAGGTCGGCATATCGTTGTTGCCGCCCGTCGACGTGAACACTTCCGCCTGCCAGCTCTGCACGTCGCCCGCCTCCGTCTCCTCCGCGGTCACGATCTCGTCGACATCGTACACCGTGGGAATGACGGTCGCCAATTTTTCCCGATCGATCACTTCTTCCTGTCCTCCATCACCCTTCGGATCATCCTGCTGTCCGGGCGCGCATCCCGCAGCGATCCCGAGCAGCAGCACGATCGAACAAATACTCATCAATAGTTTTCTCATACATTTCTCCTTGCATTCTCAGACAAAGGGCCGGGAATACACTTCCCGGCCCCGGTCGCTGCATTTACGGCATCTTGCCTACTTTCACCATATTGCCGGACTGTACTGCCTCGTTGTATTCCTGTTCCATGAGCGAACCGTAGTAAGAGCTGTTGTATTCACCGACAAAGCTCTCCCACGCGCTCTTCATGGCGTCGCTGACGGAGTAGAGTTTCTCCTTCCAATCGGTCTTCCACGTCTTTGCGTCGAACGTCCACGTCGCCGTGACGGAGGTATCCGTGATCAGCTTGATGACCGTCTCGTCAAAGAAGTCATACGCGCCCGACTGATATCTGATCATGGCGTCCGTATAGAGATCGGGATAGTCGGAGATGATCATGGTGTCTGCCGACCGCTGCGCCCGCTCGACGAGGATGTCGCCGTTGGTGACGAGCGCCTGCGCTTCGGGCGGGGTGTAAGTGAGATAGCTTGCGAATGCCGCATAGTCCGTCCAGCGCAGCTCCTGCACGAAGCCCTGACCGTCCGGCTCGCAGAGCGTCACGCGCTCGCCGCCGACTTCGTCGTTGACCCACTCCCAGTTCTCGCCGTACACGCCGTAGGTGACAAGTTCAATCCCCTCGGGGCTGTGCAGGTACTCCATGAGGTTGAGGCACGCCTGCAGGCGCTCCACGCTCATGCCCTCGCGGATGCACCATCCGCGGTAATAATAGACGTCGCCCTGTCCGCCGAAGTTGCCGCTTATGCCCGCGGGCGGATCGCAGATGAGGATCCTGTCGCGCGCGCCCTCGATGGTGAGGCCGTTGACAGCGCTCATCATGTTGGCGCTGATGACGTTGTACCAGTTGTGCGCATACATCATGCCCGCCTTGCCGGTGGCGAAGTCATCCTGCTTGTTGCTCACCGTCTTGAGGCCGACTTCACGGCTCATATACCCTTCCGACGCCATCTTGTTGAGCAGCGAGGTCGCGAGCATGGAGCCTTCGGACGTCGCGGTGTTGTGATAGGTGCCGTCCTCGTCCGCGACCCACATCTTCCAGGGGCTGTCGAAGGCGACGTGCATCCACGAATCCATGTCGCGGTTTTCCTCGGTAACGTACCCGTAGGTATCGTTCACCCCGTTTCCGTCAGGATCGTACAGCGTGAACGCACGCGCGAGGCGGTAGAATTCTCCCAGATCCGCGGGGCCTTCCTCGCTGAAGCGATACTCCGCGCGAAGCTCTTCCGTGATCTGCGACGCGTCCGAGACGACGCCGTCCGCAACGAGGATCTCGTCGAT
Organism: uncultured Clostridia bacterium; assembly: GCA_944367415.1. Taxonomy (GTDB): domain Bacteria; phylum Bacillota; class Clostridia; order Christensenellales; family Borkfalkiaceae; genus Gallimonas. The sequence continues at coordinate 20,081 of CALVWN010000003.1, forward strand.
CTTGTTGTTCAGGTTGCGGATCCAGTCGCGGCGCACATAGAGCGACTTCTCGTTCGTCCACTTGACGGGGATAAACCACTGCTCCCCCTTCGCGTAGGTGAGGTTGGTCTCCATATAGGAGAACTGCTGCAGATACTCGTAGAGATAGGGATACTGATCTTTGGTCTCCTCGTTGACGTAGTAGGTGATGGGAATGATCTCGCCGTCGCGGATGAGACTGCGGTACAGCTCGGGATTGGTCGGCCCGTCGATGATGAACATCTCCGGGAGCTGCTGATTGACGCGCATGAGGTCGAGCTGAGAATAGTATGTCTCAAGTCCCGTCGATCTTGCCTTCAGCTCCGTTCCCGCCGCCTTGACCAGCTCCTTATAGACGGGGCTGCGGACGGAAGCCGCGTTGTTGAACTGCTCCCAGTCGTTGCAGAACATCGTAATGTTGTCTACCACGTCTTCGTGCCATTCTTCGGGGGGCGTGTAGGGCGCGTCGTCATCGGGCGCCATCGGCCCGCACGCCGTCGGGATCGCGAGTGCCGCGACCATGCCGAGCGCTCCCGCGATCTTAAGCCACTGTTTCGTGCGATGTTTCAATGTCGTTCCTCCTTATTTTGCCTGTCCGTTCTTCTTCTTGCGTACGACGATGACCGCAATGACGATCGCCGCGATGATGATGACCGCGCCGCCCACCGAGAGTCCGATGATGAGACCGGTGTTGTTGTCGTTGTCCGACGTGTCGGGCTGCGTCGTGCTTCCTGCCGTCTTGAACGTCGCGCTGACTTCGAGATTTTCGATCCCCTCCACCGTATAGCTGAAGGTTCCGTCCGAATTTGCCGTGAGCGCCGTGCCGTTGACGGTCACCGTATCGACCTTATAGCCCTCCGCGGGAGTCGCCGTGAAGGTGACCGTGTCGCCGAGGTAAGCCTCTGTCTTGTCCGCCGAGACGGTGCCGTTCTTGATGGTGTCGAGAATGGTGATCGTGCGTGCGACGCGCTCCACCGTGACTTCCTGTTTGACTTCCTGCGCACCGGTCAACAGGGAGGCATAGCCGAGGTTGCTCGTGTCGACGACGCCGACGATGTACCAGGTATCCCCTTCCTGCGAAAGTTCCTGCCAGGTGACGGGAAGGGAGACCGCCTTGCCGTTTTCAAAGAGGGCGTCCACCGTCGCGTCATTGACGCGGCGCACCGCCTGCGTGTCGGTGAGCTGGTCGGTGAGCTTGCCGTTGGTGACTTCATCGTTTTCGAACTTGGGCTGATCGGAGATGGAGGTGATGATCTCACCGTCCATGTCGCCGACCGTCAGTTTGCCCTTTTCCCAATATGCGTTGGATTGCTCGAGCGTGAGTGCGAAGTTGTAGATGGTGACGTTGTCGATCCAACCCTTGTAGCGGTTGTACCCGTTGTTCCAGACGCAGACGCCGCCGATGGAGAAGGACATATTCGAGTCGGTGACGCTCCATCCCTCGGGGCACTCATGCGAATACGCGAGCACGCCGTCCACATAGATGTTGAAGGTCTCGCCGGGGCGGACGCTCAGCGTCACGTTATACATCTTGGTCGTTCCGTCCTGCACGACGATCGGCCCCCAGAAGGTGTTGCCGGCGCCGTCGTCCGCAACGCCCTTGTGCGCGCCGACGCGCAGGTCATTCGCCCCGTTCGCCGTCTGGAAGGTGCAACGGACGGTGGGATTCCAGTCGTTATACCCGAATGCAATGGGCGTCGCCCAGCCCTGCGGATCGTCTTGTGCGCCGTCCTGACGGTACTGGAAGTTGAGCGTGAAGCCGTTGCTCAGATTGTCGCCGACGTCGTTCATCGAGTTGCAGGCAAGCATATCGTTGCCGCTCAGATAGAGCACGCCGTTTTCGATGGTGCCCGTTCCGTAGGGATTGCTGACATCGCCGCCCTCTTTTGCAACGGGGCCGAGATCGTAGTTGCCCATCGAATCCTTGCCGGGGTTGGAGGCATCTTCAAACTCGTATTTTGCGACGGGCAGAAGCTCCTGCATATCCCCTTCGTTGGTCGCAGTGACATCGATGGCGACCTGCACCGTGCCGACGACCGCGTCGCCGAGCATGACGTCCGCATAGGCGGCATATACGCCCATATTCCCCTCGATGCGGGAGAACGTCACGGTGACGTCCTGCTTCGTTCCGTCGGGAAGCGTCACGGTCACGGTTGCCGTGTTGATGAGAGCAAGCATCTCCTCTTCCGTCATGCTGTCGAGCAGTTCGCCCTTCGTCACTTCACCCGCAAAGACGGGATCGCTGATCTCCTCGATCTCCGCGACGTCGAGTTCATAGCTGACCGCGTTGCCATAGACGTTGGCATAGCCGAGCTTTGACGTATTGACGGTGCCGTTTGCGTAGTACGTTCCGCTCGATTCGGTGACGCTTGTCCATACGACGGGCGCCGTCGCGGTGGTCTCATCGGAGAGCGTGACCGTTGCCGTCGCCTCGTTCATCTGCGCAAGCATATCCTCCGCAGACATCCCCGCGAACAATGCCGCCTTGGTCGGCGCGTTTTCGCCGAACGACTCGTCCGTAACGGAAAGCCCCGTGATGGTCGTCATGCCGGAGACATCCGCCGTCGTCACCTTTCCGTTGGTATTGTACGCCGCCGCGCACGTCGCATCCATCGCGAAGTCGTAGAACGCGACGTTCTTGATGGCGCCTTGCGATGCGTAAACCGCATTTCCGTTATAAGTAGCACCGATCGAGAACGTGCTGTTCTGATCCAGAGCCGTCCATCCTTCCGGAATATCAACGGGAAGTTTGTTCTCATTGGTAGACAGCACACCATCTACCCAAGCCATAGCTTGTCCGCCCGGCTGGACGCTGATGATCACTTTATGGAAGGACTCGCCCACATTGAACAAAATAGCGCCCGGCCAATCGGCTACCGACAGGCTCGTTCCTTTGAATCCGAGACGAACATCTGCGCCGGAACAGGTAAGCGCAAAACCGTTGTTCGCGCCGTTTCCGACCCCGATCAGATGAGACCACGTCCCCTCGCCAACGCCGTCGCATTTAATTTCAAAAGCCAAAGTAAATGCGGTCACGTCATTGAAGATGTTATTTGCCTGACTTTGCGCCAGGCAGAACCCTTTGGACACGGCTCCGTCTTGTTTCTCGACGCCAAACTCGACGCCGCCGCCCTCGATCAATGTGCCATTGTCCAGGAGCGGCCCCGTTCCTCCCGCTACCCAATAGTTCGCGTAGGACATATCATAGTTGCCCATGCTGTCCTTGCCGAAGTTTGCGGCATCCTTGAACTCGTACTTGGCGATGGGCGCGATCTCCGTCTCCTCCGCCTGCACGCCGACCGTGCGAAGCCCGGCAACACCGCAAGTCAGCGTCACCGCCGCCGCTGCGCTGAGCGTCAAGGTCGCAATTCGTTTACTTAATTTTGTCATAACCTCCTCCTTTTCATATAAAATTATGATTAAAAATCATACATTTTTTGATTTTTTCACAATTTTCGGACACAGTATAACACCCCCCCCCCATCGTTTGACAAGATTTTTGCGCAACGTAATCCAAAAATATTTAAGGTCGTATTTTATATTTTTATGAAACTTTCGCAATTTCGACCTATTTTTTTGCCCGCCCGCCATTGATTCTTTGCAACATTTGTGGTAAAATACAAACATGAAAGAAGTCAGGTTCAAAGACATCGGCAGCCGCGAATTAAAGCCGATGGCGTGCTATATCAAAAAGTTCTCCCCTTCCTTTTATATGGGGATGCACAACCACCCCTATTTTGAGCTGATGTATGCCTCGAAGGGCAGCTTCAACGTGGAGATCATGTACACGGACGAACACGGCAAGGAGCAGATCGAAGTCGTCGCCGTCCAGCAGGGGGAACTCATCTTTCTCGACGCCTATCTCTTCCACCGCCTGCAGATCGCGGAGGAGGACGTGGGCATCTACAATGTGGAACTGATCCCCCGCATGATCGAGCGCGGCGAAGATCTCGAGGTCGACAACCTGTTTGCCATCAACTATGCGGCGCTCATCGAGCGCACCAATCTGAAGGCGCTCGCCAACACGCCGCGCGGGTATCTGGTCATCCCCAATCTCTCCAAGATCGATATTTCGCTGCGCGAGCTGATCTACGCCATGATGAACAACAATATGCGGCTGGAGGACGTCTGCTGTCTGCGCGCGCACATCCTCACGCTGTTCATGGAGATCTCCAAGAGCCTCGCGGCATATCAGCAGAGCGGCATCCACTACATCAAGAAGATCCAGCTCTACATCAAGCATCATCTCAATCAGAGGATCAGCCTGGACGACATCGCCGACGCCGTCGGGTACCACAAGTCCTATGTCGCCGCCCGCTTCAAGGCGTTCACGGGGAAGACCATCATGCAGACGGTCAACGAGATGCGCGTCTCCAAGAGCCTGCTCATGCTGCGCGACACGGGGATGCCCGTCGCGGAGATCGCAAAACAGGTCGGTTTCCCCTCCTATGCCCAGATGGTGCATGAATTCAACAAGACGGTGGGAATGCCGCCCAATGCCTGCCGGAAGGTCTTTCAGAACGACGAGCTGGATTACGACAGCCCGCAGTACAGCTCCATCGCCATCCGCATCAGCGAGGAAGATTTCCTGCTCGACGACACCTCCTTCACGCACGCGTACTACAAGAAAAACCTCAATTCCAAGTCCAAAAAACTCATCAATTACTGAAAAACGCAAAAAAGAGGGCTTCCCGCAATGGGAAACCCTCTTTTGATGCAGTTGTATCAGTCGCCGAGCAGCGTCTGCAGAACGACCTGCGCGTAGATGCGGTGCATGAAGTCGTTGGGATGGTTGACGTTGTTGGAGAGCGTGTCCTGCAGCTGTTTGCGCTCGAGCAGCAGCGCGTGCAGCGCCGTCACATTCGCACAGGCGACGCCGTCCGTCTCCTCTTCGAGCGAGAGCAGCGCGCGGGGATATTCGGCATGGTAATGGAAGATGGACGATCCCGCCGTAAATGCGACGAGCGGATTGGGCAGAATGGGCGAGATGAGCAGAAACTCCGTCTCGGGACAGCTTGCGCGCACCTTTGCGATGATGTTGCGCAGGTTGGCGGTAAATTCCTCCGGACGGAAGACGCCCGCGTCGTTCATGCCGAACGCGAGGATGACGAGATCGGGCGCGGCAGCGGTCACGCGGGCGATGTTTTCCTCGCGCAGCCCCCAGTCGGCGCACATTCCGCTCACCGAACAGTTGACGTGGGAAACCTCCGCGCCGAAGCGCAGGCGGAGCGCATCCACGACCATCTCGTTGTACGGCTTACAGAAGGGCGTCTTGCGGATGTCGCGCATCCCGCTCGCCGCCCAGCCGTAGGTGATGCTGTCGCCGTTGCTCACGACGGTGGCGCGCTTCTCCCCTTGCAGGCGGCGCAGAAAGCGCGGAAATCTGCCGCGCTTGCCCGGCGTCACGCGATACAGGTCGCCCGGCGCGTGCGTATAGCTGACGGCGATCTGCCATGCGCGCATCCCCTCCCGGTCGGAAAAGAGATCGCCCGTCCGATAGGCACCGAGCGCATCCGCCGCCGCCATATTCTCGTCACACGACGCGTCGAAGGCGGGAAAGCGGTAGTCCTTCCAGAGCAGCCGCGGGATGTTCCCGTCGCGCAGGATCTCCAATTCGCCGTATGCGTTGACGGCAAAATCGCGCCCTTCGACATATTGCGTGCGAAGATCGGCGCTGCGCACCGACAGAATGCTGCGGATGGGATAGGCGAGGCGGTGCGGCCGCAGCTCCCCCAGCGCGTTCTCCAGGACGAAGACAGACTCCTTGTACACCGTGTCTCCCTCCCAGATCGGAAGAAGATCACGCAGATCGTTCTCTCGACGTTCTCCGACGTCCATCGGCAATTCCTCCTTGCAATCAAATTCTTTCGTGCTTTTGGTCATTTGTTTGTCCGAAAACGGAACGGACGCAAGCGCGTTTTCGCGTCACGACCCGTCGACGACGCGTTTCCGCCTCAATGCTTGCGGCCGTTTTTCTTCACCGCGAAGAAGATCACGACGCCGATCGCCGCCAGCACGACCGCTCCGCCGACACAGCAGCCGATGATCAGCCCCGTGTTGTTCTCTCCGCCTGCGGGAACATCCGCCTTGGCATAGTCCACACGGAAGGCGCGGGTGAACAAAACGTCCTCGGCCTCCGTATACGCCGCGATCACTTCCGCATGGTCGCCGCAGTTACGGAAATTGAATATGGTCCCGTTGACCTCGCTCTCGTCGCCCGCATAGCTCTTGATCCGTATGCGCAGTCTTGCCCCGCGCACGAGTTTTTCCATCGTCTGCCCTTCCACGCCCGCAAGCGCCCCGACGCGTTCGCCGAATGCGGACGCCGCGTTGTTGGTCAGGCCGTACACGCCGCTTGCCATGGCCGCCACACAGTCCTGTCCCGCACCGTATGTCCAGAAAAAGCTCATGTAGCCGCGGTCTTTCATCATGCTGTCGTAGTAGTCCTTGTCGCCCATATCCCCGATCGTCGCATCGACGACCGTGTTCATGGCGTTGTACCGCACGACGTTTGCGTCAAAGTCGACTCGGCGGAAATTGGGCAGTGCCGCCGTGGGAACGTGCGGGAGCTGTTCATGCGCCGCCGCAAGCATATTGAGATCGAACGAGATAAACACGAGCTGATCCCAAAAATCATATTCTTCCACCGCCGCCGCGATCGCGGGCAGGACATCGGTGTCCGACGTCTTGATCTCGCAGACGATGACGACGCCCGTCCCGTCAAACGCCTTCAAAAAGTCTTCGAACGTGGGAATGGGCTGCAGCGGAACTTCCGCACCGCCGTACGTCTTGGTGATCTGATACTGACCGAGTTCCTCCAACGTCATCTCCGAGACCGTCCCTGTGCCGTTCGTCGTGCGGTCGATCGTCCCGTCATGCATGATGATCGGCACGCCGTCCTTGCTGAACTGGACGTCGATCTCGATGTGCGAAGCGCCCGCATCCACTGCGGCCTGCGCGCCCGCAACCGAATTCTCCGCCGTCGTCATCGGCAGCCCGCGGTGCGCAATGTTGAGAGAAATGCGCGAGACGGCGCGCTCCGGATATTCCCGATACGCCGCATATACGTCCCGATAATCCTCGCAGACGATCCCGTACGTCCCCGACGCGACGACACTCTGCACGGAGAAAATATCCCCTTCGCTTGCCTCGTCCAGCTGCGTCCAGACCGTCTTGAACCGACCCTGCAGATACGCCACGGTCTCCGGTTCGGACTGCGCCTCCGACAAAAGCACGACGTTCGCCATGGACAGCGTAGCAGTGCGCACAACTTCATAGAGCGCCGCCTCGTCCGAAAGAGTCTGACCCGTCACGTCGTAGATCCCGCGGATCCCCGTCAGCTCCGAGCGCACGTTTGCCAGCACTTGCGCATCCGAAGACATAACGGCCATGTCCGAAATGCTCCACTCGCTCTTCCAAAGCCCGATGAGCGCTTCCGCCGCCGCCTCGTCCTCTATTTCGACAATGGGAATCATCAGCCCTGCGATCTCGTCCGCATAGATGTCCGTCAGAGCGCCGAGCACCGCGCCGCCTTCGCCGATCACGTTGCACGCCTCATCCACCTGCATGATGATGCTTGCGGGAATGTTTCCCGCATACGACCCGAGCTGTTCCTCCCGCTCCAGGCGCGTCACCACCGTGGGCGCGCCCGCAAGTTCGCTCTCCACGATCGCCGTTTCGATCATGGACGCATCCGTCATGGCCGAAACGGGCAGAAGCGCCCCGCCGCTGCCCGCCATGACGACCGCAAGGCACAATGCCCCGACCGCCTTCTTCCAAATACGTTTCATCCTTTTTCTCCCCTGCGGAACCCTCTCCGCATTCCGCATTATAATTTGAAAGCCCTGTCTTGTAAAGAGCGCCCGCAAAGGAAAAAATGATTTATTTCATATTTTCTTCGATATTTTCATTTTTTCTTTCATCATGCGACCTGAAATTTTCGGGAACAGCTGCGGTGAAATCAAAGCGGAGATAACGAGATTTTCTTCGCTTCGCTCGAAAGCTTCGCATTGTCCAAAGGGCTGCAGCATTTTGCCGGCATACGCAAAATGACAATGCTCGCGCGACCTCGTGGGAATCACGATCCCGAGCGGCTCGTCCTCCCCGCCGCACAAAAAAAGCGGCGCCTTTTGGCGCCGCTTTTTTTGTGGTGGAGATAACGAGATTCGAACTCGTGGCCTGTACGTTGCGAACGTACCGCTCTACCAACTGAGCCATATCCCCTTGCAATCGTAGTATGATTATAGCATAATTCCGAAAAAAAGCAAGCATTTTTGCGAGGAAAATGAAAAATTTTCCCCGCGGATCTTCAAACGGGGAAACGCTCCTCGATATTGAAATCCAGCCCCTCGTCGAAACTGTCCTCCCAGCGCTGCTGGATGAATTCAAGCAACTGCACCTGCGCCGTCTTGATCCCCGCACAGTATGCGTCCAGATCTCCCGCCTCCTCGCGCTGCTGCAACTCTTCGAGCGAAATCGTCAGCTCGTCTATGAGATCGAGCATGGTCTCCCGCGCACTTGCGGGCTTCATCGAACGACGATGTGCCTTCATTTCCCTCTTTCCCGCCAAATCGTTTGCATCATTATAGCATACTTTCACCGCACTTTACAAGCAGAACTCCCCTTTTTTCGCGAAATCTTTCGGGAATGTCTGTTTCCGCGCGCAAAAACGGTTGACAAACGCGGCGCAAAAGGATAAAATAACACAGGTAACGGGGGCATAGCTCAGTTGGTTAGAGCGCATGCTTCACATGCATGAGGTCACAGGTTCGAGCCCTGTTGTCCCCACCAAAGCGGCACCGCCAAGGCGGTGCCTTTTTTCATGCCGCGCCGTCAGAACCCGGGCGAGATGCGGGTGACCTCCCCCGCCAGATAGTCCTGCCTGACGCCGACAAAGCGGTAGTCGCCCTTCTCCCACACCACTTCCGTCGTGGAGGCGTTCGGCACGAAGGAGATCTCCTTCATGCGCGTGAGCGGAAGATGCATCCATACGCACTGCATGGCGCGCAGAAAGGCGGCGTGCGTGCCGACGAGCACCGTCTCGCCCGGATGCTCGCGCACGATCTGCCCGACGACGTCCAGGCCCCGGCGCTGCACTTCGGCAAAGCTCTCCCCGCCCGTGCAGCGCGCAAGTCCGATGTTGTCCCGCCAGACGGCATAGTCCTCCGGATAGAGACGCATGATCTCCTCCACCGTCTTTTCCTCCCACGCGCCGCCGAAGATCTCCCGCAGCCGGGCGTCGCACCGCACGTCAAGCCCCAGCGCCGCAGCGACGGGCGCCACGGTCTCGCGGGCGCGCCTGAGGTCGCTCGAACAGACGGCGTCGATCCGTTCATGCGCGAGAAGATACGCCGCAAGATCTTCCGCCTGCTTTTTCCCGAGCGGAGAGAGCGGAACGTCCGCCTGCCCCGTAAACGTGCGTCCGACGTTGGACATACTCTGCCCATGCCGGACAAACAGCAATCGTACCATACAAAAGCCTCTTTCGTGTTCTCTTTTCCATGATACCACATTTTGCCGCCGCTGTCACCTCTTTCATCGTGACGGCGGATTTTTTTCGGGCGTGCCCGTCCGCCGCACTGTAACCGTACCGAATGACAAAGAAAAAATTAGTCATTTATTTTCATTATACTTAATAAATTATACAAAAATTTTCCGCGAAAGATGGGTGAAAACTCAAAAAAAGCGGCGCCAAAGCGGTTGAAAAGCGCGTAAAATATGGTATAATTCACTTGAAAACAAAATAAGGAAGCGGCATCAACGTGAGTTATCTGACCCTGACAAATTTATGCAAACAATACCGGACGGGCGACATCTGTGTGGACGCCCTGAAGGACGCCTCCTTCGACGTCGAGGACGGAGAATTTGTCGTCGTGCTCGGCTCGTCGGGCGCGGGAAAGACCACCCTTCTCAACCTTCTGGGCGGGATGGACAGCGCGACGAGCGGCAAGATCGTTCTGGACGGAAAGGACGTGACGGCGCTCGACAAGCGCGGACTGACCGCCTACCGCCGCACGGACGTGGGATTTGTCTTTCAGTTCTACAACCTGATGCCCAACCTTACGGCGCTCGAGAACGTGGAGATCGCGGTGGAGATCTGCAAGGATGCGCTCAATCCCAAGGCGATCCTCACCGAGGTGGGACTGGGCGAGCGGATGAACAACTTCCCCGCGCAGCTCTCGGGCGGCGAGCAGCAGCGCGTCTCCATCGCGCGCGCCCTCGCCAAAAACCCCAAACTCCTTCTTTGCGACGAGCCGACGGGCGCCCTCGACTATGTGACGGGCAAGCTCGTCTTGAAGCTCCTGCACGACGTCTCCAAGGAGCAGAGAAAGCCCGTCATCATCGTCACGCACAACGCCGCGCTCAAGGAGATGGCGGACAAGGTCATCCATATCCGCAGCGGAAGGATCGAAGCGGTGGAAGTCAACGCCCACCCCATGCCCATCGAAAACATCGAGTGGTGAAGCCATGAAGACCTATCTCAAGACATTCGGACGGATGTTCAAACGGCACGCCACGCGCCTCGTCTCGGTCATCCTCATGGTGCTCGTGAGCGTCGGCTTTACGGCGGGCATCGGCATGGCGACCGACAAGATCAACGCCTCCGTCTCCGACTATTACTTTGCGCAAAACGTGAGCGATCTCATCCTCATGAACACGGAAGGTGCGTTTTCCGACGAGGACGTATCCGTCATTTCCGAACACTACGGTGCGGAGAACGTGCTGACGGGCGGGATGATCGAGTTTGAAGTCTCGGACGGAAGAGCCGTCGTCAACGACACCGAGGTCGCATTGACGGGCGTGCCGGACGGCATGATCCGCGTCTATCTCTTTCCCTGCGACGATCCCTCCCTGCTGACCCAGAACGTGCCGACGGTGACAACGTACGACATCGACGTGCCGGAGGGCGCCATCGTCGTCTACACCGAGCGCGCCACCGAGCAGTTCGCGCAGCAGGAGGCGGGCGCCCGCTTCACCCTCTCGACGACGCTGCACGAGACGCTCGACGAGATCGAATACAACGGCGTCACGCTCGCCGCCGACCTCGACGTCACCATCCCCGTCGAACAGGAATATGTGCTGGGCGGCACCCTTCTGAACCCGCTGCACATGGCGGTGCGCGACGATGTGAGCTATGCCGACGACCCCGCCTCCGACGACGAGGAGGATATGCTCCCCCTCGCCGCCATTTACTACGTCTTCGGCGACACGCTGCTCTCCGTTCCGGCGACCGCGACCGTGGAGGGCACGATCACCGACGAGACCTTCATGGGCGGGATGCTTGCGGGGACGCCCGTCAGCGAGGCGCAGGAACAGCAGGTGGAGATCCCCGCCTCCGAGCTGCGCAACCAGATCTGTCTCACGCTTCCGGATCGCGGAGACTACACGCTGTTCGGGATCGGTTATGACGACTACGTCAACGGGGAGATCGATACGATCCGCGGACTTCTCGCCGATGACACCGATGTGCAGGATGCGGCGGCATACTATGAAGCCCTCACCCTGCACGAGAACTTCTCCTTTGCCTCCTTCCACGAATTTTCCGGGAAGATCGCGGGCATCGGATATGTGCTGATGGCGGTGTTTTTGTTCGTCACCATTCTCGTCGTGCTTTCGACCATGACCCGCCTTCTGGACGAGGAACGCGCGCAGATCGCCTGCCTGCAGACGCTCGGCTATTCCCCCGTCCGCATCATTGCCAAATATCTTCTGTTCGCACTCATCGGCACGCTCATCGGGGGCGCGGGCGCCTACTTTGCGGGCCTGGGGCTTGCGCGCATCATCTACAACAACTTTGAATGGAACTTCACCCTTCCGCCCTATACCTCCCACGTCTCGATGACCTTCTACCTCATCACGTTTGCGGTCATCCTGATCGCGACGCTCGCCGCGACCGCCATTGCGGGGGCAAAGCTGACGCGGCAGGAGCCTGCCGACCTGCTGCGGCCCAAGACGCCCAAAGCGGGCAAGAAGGTGTTCCTCGAGCGCATCCCCTTCATCTGGAACCACCTCTCCTTCAAATATAAGTCGACGATGCGCAACGTATTGCGGTTTTTCATGCGCTTTCTGATGACGGTCGTCTCCGTCGCGCTCTCGACGGCGCTCGTCCTCGCGGGGCTTGCGGTGCTCGACTGCTGTCTCTTCCAGAACATCGGCGGCGCCTCCATGATCACCATTTCCATCATCATCCTCATCTTTGCGGCGCTGCTCAACTTTGTCGTCACCTACACGCTGACCAACATCAACATCAGCGAGCGCGAGCGCGAGCTTGCCACGCTCATGGTGCTCGGATACTATGACAATGAGGTCGCCGGCTATATCTACCGCGAGATCTACATCACAAGCTCGATCGGCATTTTATTCGGGCTTCCCCTCGGGTGCCTCTTATGCCTGTTTGTCTTTCAGGTGATGGGATTCGGCTCCATTCCGGGCATCTCGTGGTTCGTCTGGGTGCTTGCCCCCGTCCTCTCCGTCATCTTCACCATTCTCGTGACGCTCATCCTGCGGCACAAGATCGTCAGGATCGATATGAACGAATCGCTCAAGGCCATCGAATGAACGACGCCCGCCGCACCGCGCGGCGGGTATTTTCTTCCTGTGCGGAACGTCCGCGGGATCGGTAAAATCATTTGACAAAACGGAGCGGGTGTATTACAATAGGTACAATCTATTCTGCGAGGTCGTATCCATGCGTGAATTTACATCCGCCGAGGCGGAACTGCGCTATCGGCAGAGAAGCCTCATTCCTCTCAATATCTTCGTCGCACTCCTGTGCGCCGTCGCCGCCCTCTCCATCCTCTTTATGCCGCTCATGCAGATCGATGTGGACTCTCTCTCCTATCTTCTGACGCAGCAGCAGGAGGACAGCACGGAGGAAGGCTCCCTCTCGGTCGCCGACGTGCTCACCGACGCCGGGCTGACCGTCTCGCTCAACGGCATGGACTTCATCCGTCTGGGCACGGAGGAAGATCCCATCACGCAGCTGGTCGGCAAGGTGGGCGACTCCTTCAGCGCGCAGGCGGAGACGCTCGCCGCAAAGACGGTCGTCATCGCCGCGGCGGAGTCGACGGGCATGGAGATCAAGACGGAGACCGTCGAGAAGGTCAACAATGCGCTGACCGGTCTCGAGGAGGCGTCCACCGACGAAGAAGTCGACAGCGCCATCTCCTCCATTCTCGACTCCATCAAGGAGGACTTCCCCGTCGAACAGACGCAGGCCTGGGACGACGAGCAGATCCGCTCCACCGTGCGTGATATGTACGACAAGACGGTCGCGCAGAACGAGGGCGAATTTTCCGCCGAGGCGTTCATCTGCGTCAATGCCTCCGAGGCGCTCAACGAGAGCGGCAGCGGCACGGGGGAAGTGTACACCAACTTCTCCGACATGATGACGGGCATGAGCGGCACGGTGGTCAACACCGACGAGATCTCCTCACAGATCCCCGACGTCGTCTTTCTCATCGCGGCAGGCGCGATCGGGTTCTTCGCCCTCGTCTGGGCGATCCTGTTCCTGTTCGCCTTCTTCCATATGTTTGCGCGCAACAAGCGCTTCATGATGTGGTACGTCAAGCTGTTCGGCTTCCTCCCCTGCCTCATCTTCGGCGTGGCGCCCCTCCTTGCGGGAAAGTTCATCCAAGACGCGACGCTCGCAGCGGCGCTCGGCGCCGTCTCCACCTTCGCATGGATCAGCGGTGCGTGCTATATCCTCCTCTGGCTGGTCTCCATCCTCTGGGCATTCCCCATCAAGCACCGCATCCGCAAGCTCAAACGCGAACTCTGACCGGGAGCATCCCGACACAAAACATGACACAAGGCGCGGAATTTCTTCCGCGTCTCTTGTTTTTTTGCGCAAAATGTGTTACACTACTCCCGAAGGAGTCATGCTATGGAACAGATCTTTGAGACACTCAGGGAGATCGGAGACGACTTCGTGCAGAACACGGGGCTTGCCATCGTGCGCGCCGTCGCCTTTCTCGTGCTGGGGCTGGTCGTCATCCGCATCGTGCAGATCATCGCGCGGTCGGCGACGCTCCGGACGAGCAAGCTCGACAAGTCGGCTTCGACCTTCGTCATCTCCCTCATCACCGTGGTGCTCTATGTGGCGCTCGCCATCGTCGTCGTCAGCTCGCTCGGGTTCTCCACGGCGGGCATCATTGCGGCGTTCTCCGCCGTCGCGCTTGCCGTCGCGCTCGCCCTGAAGGACAGCCTCGCGAGCCTTGCGAACGGCGTCATCATCATCTTCACGAAGCCCTTCAAAAAGGGCGACTACATCGCCATCGGCGGCATGGAAGGGCTGGTGCAGGATATCCGCCTGTTCAACACCAAGATCCTGACGTACAGCAACGAGACCATCATCGTTCCCAACAGCGAGGTACTCGGATCCAAGCTCGTCAACTACAGCGACATGCCGCTGCGCCGCGTCGTCATCGAGGTTCCCGTCCCCTATGCCGCGGACATCGATGAAGTCAAGGCGCTGCTCCTGGAGAGCGTTACGGGCTACAAATACGTTGTAGAGACGCCGGCCCCGCAGGTCGTGCTGGCGGATTTCGGCGAGGATACCCTCAAATTTTCCGTCCGCGCATGGGGAACGACGAACAAGTACTGGGATCTCTACTTTGATCTGCGCGAGATCATCATGAAAGCGCTTGAAGCGCACGGCATCGAAAAGCCCTATTCGCAGCTCGAAGTGCGGCTGCGCAGATCTTCGGACGGGGAGGACGGCGTATGAACGGACTGATTCTGCTTGCAGACGCTGCCGCGGAGAGCGGCACCGTGCGCCTTGTACTCGAATATCTGCTCTACGCCGCCGTCATCGTCGTGGGCATCCTCATCCTCCTTCTGCTGCGCAGAAAGACGCGCCTGCCCCGCCACAGCGAACTGCGTGCGCAGTTGGGCGCGCTCGCCGCAGAGCTTTCGGCGCTCCGGAAAGCCGATCCCCCGCGGCTCAAATGGCTCAAGGCGCTCTCCCGTCTCCTCTACAATGCCGACAAACTCATCTATGTGACAGACCGCATGGCGGACAAGGAGCGCGACGGCGAGATCGCAAACGTCTCCGCGCTCCTGGAACAGATGCGCGCCGAACTTGCCGTCTACCGAACCGGGGCGCGTGCCGCCGATGACGACGGCGGGCTTGCTGCCGCACAAAAAAAGATCGCCGAAGCGGAAGAGCTCATGCAGCGCGTCCTCGCACGCGACGCACAGCTCCGGACGGAACGCTCCCGCTGAACCGAACCGATACGAAATGAAACGCCCGCGGTTTTCCCGCGGGCGTTTCATTTGCGCCGAAAGCAGCGCGTCTATTCGGATTTTTTCACACTCTCCGCCGCCGGAGCCGTCTGGCCGTTCTCCGTCCCGTTCTCCGCGGGAGATGCCGGAACGGACGCTGTGCCGTTTGCCGCCTCTGCAGCCTCGGCTTCCTTTTCTGCCCTGCGCTTTTCGGCAGCTTCCTCCAGAGCTTTCTTCGCCTCCTCACGCACTCTGCTCACCTTCATCACCGCCTTGATGATGAGGAAGAGAACGAGCGCCGTCAGA
>CALVWN010000004.1 GCA_944367415.1 uncultured Clostridia bacterium
GCTAAAGGCGGGCGCAAAGCTCGTCTCACTCATGGCGGTCAACAACGAGACGGGGTGCGTGCAGCCCGTTCGCGCACTTGCCGCGGCGGCGCACGAGCGCGGGGCGTACTTCTTCTCCGACTGCGTGCAGGCGGGCGTGAGCTGCGACCTCAGGGAACTCGCCCGCCACCTCGACGCGCTCTCCCTTTCGGCGCACAAGCTGGGCGGCCCCAAGGGCACGGGCGCGCTCATCGTGAAGGCGGGCGTTCCGCTCGCCCCCCTCATCACGGGCGGGGAGCAGGAGCGCGGGCTGCGCGGCGGAACGAGCAACGTTGCGGGCGCGGTCGGCTTTGCCGCGGCGCTCGCCCTTGCACAGGCGGAGCGCGAGGCGTTCGTGCGGCACACGGAGTCGGTGCGCACCCTCTTCGAGCAGCGCGTCTTTGACGCGCTCGGGGAGGAAGTGTGCGCGGACGGCGCCTGCCGCTGCCCCAACATCTCTCACCTGACGTTCGCCCGCGGTGGAACGGCGCTCCTGCAGCTGCTCGATCTGCACGGCGTCGCCTGTTCGGGGGGCGCGGCGTGCTCGGCGCACAGCACTTCTCCCTCGCACGTCCTCACGGCGATGGGCAGAAGCGCGGAGGAGGCATTGCGCGGCGTGCGCTTCTCCTTCGGGATGGCGACGACGCCCGCGGAGGCGG
Source organism: uncultured Clostridia bacterium (assembly GCA_944367415.1). Taxonomy (GTDB): domain Bacteria; phylum Bacillota; class Clostridia; order Christensenellales; family Borkfalkiaceae; genus Gallimonas. The sequence continues at coordinate 678 of CALVWN010000004.1, forward strand.
AGGAGGCGGCGCGCATCGTCGTACAATGTTACAGACAACTGACAGGAGGCAAAAAATGATCCGGCACGTGGTATGTTTCAAGCTCAAAGAGGGCGCTTCCGCCGAGGAAGCGAAGAAGATGCTGCTCTCCATGAAGGGCAGAGAGGAGACCGCGCTCGACGTCGAGGTGGGGATCGACGGGCTGCATTCGCCCCGTTCCTACGATCTCATCCTCATCGTGACGCTCAAAGACTTTGCGGCGCTCGAGCGCTATCAGACGGCGGGCTATCACGCCTCGACCGTCAAGCCGTATATGCACGCGGCGGCGGACACGACAAAGTCGGTCGCCGTCGATTATCCCGTTGACTGAATTTTCGCCCTCATTTTCCCGCCGCCGACGTTGTTCGACGGCTTTTTTCTCTTCTAAACGCGGGCAAGCCGGCATACATTAAGATAGCCTGGCGGAAGAATCCGCCCGAACGAAAATGTAAGAGGTGGATCATGAACGAAAAACTCAGTTATGCCGAGATGCTGGAGATCCCCGTGGAGACGGTGACGGTCAACCGCAGGGAGAAGAAGCGCCGCGCGAAGGAGGACATTGCGGAGCAGGTCGTCGATACGGTCAACGACCGCGTAGAGGCGGACGATCCCGCCTATGCGCAGAGCCGCCCCATCGAGCGCGAGGCGCCGCAGGACGGGCGCGCCAAACGGGCGCGGCGCATCCTCTGGGCGGAATTTGCCGCGGTGTGCGCGCTGTGCGCGACCATCTTCCTCACCAATATCTTCATGACGGACAGCGCCATCAACACCTTCGTGCGCGGCCTGTGGACGGGCAGCGCGGACGAGGCGGACACGCGCACCTACGAGGACTTCACGCTCTCGCCCGTCGTCAACGAATTTACCGACGTCGAACTCGCCGTCTCCGACACGGGCGTCCTCAGCTTTACGGCGGCGTGTTCGGTGTACGCGCCCTGCGCGGGCGAGGTCGCCGCGGTCAACGGCGACGCCGAAAACGGCTATACGCTGGAGCTGAAGCACTCCGACTATTTTTCCACCGTCATGAGCGGGCTGACGAACGTGTATTTCGCGGAGGGGGAGAGCGTGCGCACCAACGTGCCGCTCGCCTATACGGACGGCACCCATCCCGTGCGCGTCACCTTCTACGAGGAGGGGAATCTGCTCGACTGCGTGACGGTGGAGGGCGGCGCCCTTGCGTGGAGCTGACAGGTTCCGCATCCGCATCCATCCCTTGTTTCTGGCGGCGGGGCTTGTCTCCGCCTTTACGGGGGAACTGCTTCTCTTTCTCGCCGCCACGCTCGCCGCGCTCGAGCACGAGTGCGCGCACGCCTTTGCGGCGCGCAGGTACGGCTTTTCGCTCGACAAGCTCGTGCTCATGCCCTACGGCGCCGTGCTGTCGGGGGATATCGGAGGGCTGGGAAGGCGGCAGGAGCTTGCCGTCCTTCTGGCGGGGCCGCTCGCGAATGCGGCGACCGCGCTCGCCTTTGCGGCGCTCTGGTGGCTCTTTCCCGAGACCTATCCCTATACCGACGCGGCGGCGCAGGTGTCTCTTTCCCTCTTTCTCGTCAACCTGCTCCCCGCCTATCCGCTGGACGGGGGAAGGATGCTGCATCTCGCGCTCGCGCCCCTCGGGGAACGCCGCGCGCAGCTCATCTGCCGCGCCGTCACGCTGCTCGTCTCCCTCCTGCTCGTCGGCTATTTCGTGTGGACGTGTTTTTCCCGGCCCGTCTTTTCCGCGCTCGTCTTTGCCGTGCTGCTGGCGGCGGGCGCGTTCGGGGGCGGGCGGTACGGGCGCATGACCTTTTCGCGGGAGAAGCACTTCGCGCGCGGGCTGGAGGAGTGGCGCATCGTCATTGCGGGCAGCCGCACGGTGCAGGACGCCTTCCGCTATCTGCGGGAGGAGCGCTATCTCGTGCTCGTGCTCTTTGACGGGGGCGAATTTCTGGGCGAACTGACCGAGGAGGAATATCTGAAGGCGGTCGCGGCGGGAAAGTGGCGCGCGCCGCTCTCCGACTTTTTGCCGAAGTTCTGAAAAGACTTGAAATATTTTATGCGATGTGATAAAATAAAATCCACACGGTGAAAACCCCGTCACACGGGGAAAAAGGGTACGTTTCCGAATGAGGAAGGAATGGTTTTTCGATTGCTTCTGCGGCGCGCAGTTTGCGGTGTACGCGGAGGACGGCAAGATCGTCGAGGCGATGTTCGAACGCGATCATTCGACAGAGCTGACGGGGAATATCTATAAGGGGAGGGTGTGCAATCTCGTTCCCGGGATGCAGGCGGCATTCGTAAGCTGCGGGCTGGAGCGCAACTGCTATCTGCCCCTCGGCGAAGGCGCCGCGCGCTTCACCGCCTACGACGGGGAGGGCAACGCCGTGCGCGCGCCCGACCTCAGGGAGGGGGATGAGATCCTCGTGCAGATCGTCAAGCCTCCGCGCGGCAACAAGGGCGCCAAGGTGACGTGCGATCTCTCCTTTGTCGGCAAGACGCTCATCTATCTTCCGCAGACGGACTTTCTGGGCATCTCCCGCAAGATCACCGATCAGGCGGCGCGGGAGCGGCTTTTGAAGGAGGTCGACAAGCTCCGCGGGCGGGGGACGGGCTTCATCGTCCGCACGGCGGCGGAGGAGGCGGAAAAGCGGCACCTGAAGATCGAGTCGGAATACTTGAAGCGCGTCTGGGCAACGGTGGAGCGCGCCTTCCGCACGGCAAACGTGGGGGATGTCGTCTACCGCGAGTACGATCTTCCCGTCAAGGTCATGCGCGACAGTCTGGGCGGCGGCGTCACCCGCATCTATGTGGGCAACGGGCCGCTGTACGACAAGATCGTGCAGCTCGCGCGGATGCGCGCCGACCTCGGCGAGCGCAAGATCGTGCGCTATGACGGGCCGCGCGAGATGCTGCGCGTCTACGGCATCTCCGAACAGCTCAACCGCCTCGCCGACCGCACGGTCGACCTCGACAACGGCGGCTATCTCGTCATCGACAAGACGGAGGCGATGACGGTCATCGACGTCAACACGGGCAGGTTCATCGGCGATCGCGACCTCGAGACGACGGTGTTCGAGACCAACCTCGTCGCCGCCCGCGAGATCGCGCGCCAGGTGCGCCTGCGCAACATCGGCGGGCTGGTCGCGGTGGATTTCATCGACATGACGGACGAAGAACACCGCCGCGCCGTCGACGACACGCTCTCACAGGCACTCGCCCTCGACCGCGCCAAGAGCCGCGTCGCGCCGATGGGGGATATGTGCGTGACCATGTTCACGCGCAAGCGCACCAACAACGACGCCGCCGACTTCTTCCTGCAGCCCTGCCGCCACTGCGCGGGGCTCGGAACGACGCCTTCCGACGTCTTTTTGACCATCCTCATCCGCGGTGATATTGCCGACTGCTTCGCCGATGCATACCGGTCGGTCATCGTCGAGTGCAGCCGCGCCTATATGAAACAGATGCTGAGCAAGCGGTATCTCTCGGAAGAGATGCGCGGGATGTGGCGGGAAAATCGGGTGTACTTCATCCCGCACGATGATTGGGCGTACGAGCGCTATACCGTGCGCGGCGACAACGCGGCGGTGCTCTCCCTTCCCGATTCGGCGCAGCTCCTGTACTGAAATGCGCATGACGTCTCTTGGAAAACAATGAAAATCGCGCCGCGTCGGAAATATTTCCGACGCGGCGCGCGCGTTACGCGATGAGTTGTTTCCACTTCTTTTCAAACGTCTCTTCGGCGGCGAGAAGCTCCCTTGCGAGCGACACGATCTCGCCGTCCGCGCAGGCGTCGTCCACTTCCCCGAGCGTACTTTTGAGCGCCGTAATGCCCATCACGGTGCCCTGCACCATCATCTCTGCGATGTGCGCGCGCGAGTTGTCCGTCATCGTGCTCATCTTGATGCTCGACCACATCATCGCCTTTTTGATGGGGCCGGGGTTCTTGAGTTCGATATTCTTGTCCTTCGCGAGGATGGCGGCCTTACCGCCCAGTTTCTCGTAATCCTCATGCTGACGCAGCAGTTCTTCCTTGAGTTCCGCATCCTCCGTCTCGGGCAGAATGTCCGAAATGGATTGCAGCGCGAGCTGACAGTTGCGGTGGACTTCCGCCAGCACTTCTTCGCTTTTTTTGAGTTCCATACCTTCCTCCTCGCTTGGCAGTATGCGGCGCGCGGCGCCTTTTATGCGCGGAAAACGTGAAAAGGCGCGCAAAAGTGATTGACATTTTCCCCGCGTTATGGTACAGTATACTCCGAGCCGCGAAAGACGGGCAGCAAAGGATCATGCAATACGGGTCGCCTAAGCACTTTGCGAGACTGGGAAGAGGAGGTAAAAGCTATGTACGCAATCATCGAGAATGGCGGGAAACAGTACAAGGTTTCCGAAGGTGACGTCGTGAGAGTGGAGAAGCTCAACGCCGAAGTGGGCGCGGAGGTCTCCTTCCGGGTCGTCATGATCGCCGACGGATCCGCCGTCAAGGTGGGTCAGGACGTCGCGAACGCCAAGGTGACCGCAACCGTTCAGGCGCAGGACAAGTACAAGAAGATCATCGTCTTCAAGTACAAGGCGAAGAAGAACGAGCGCAAGAAGCAGGGTCATCGTCAGCCGTTCACCGCTGTCAAGATCGAGAAGATCGCTCTTTGACGCATGGGCATTTGCCCGAACCATTCAGAATAAAGGAGATAACGAATATGTTCTTTATCAGCTTATTCGCGCATAAAAAGGGAACGGGTTCCTCCCACAACGGCCGCGACAGCGAGGCGAAGCGCCTCGGCGTCAAGCGCCAGGACGGGCAGGCAGTGCTCGCGGGCAGCATCATCGTTCGCCAGCGCGGGACGAAGATCCACCCCGGCAACAACGTCGGCATCGGCGGAGACGATACGCTCTTCGCCCTCAAGGACGGCGTCGTCAAGTTTGAGCGCAAGGGCAGAGACAAAAAGCAAGTCAGCGTGTATTGAGAAGGCACCTCGGGCATTTTTGCCCGAGGTTTTTTTGTCGGAGGGGAAATAGGAGGGGAAATATGGCAGGGAAAAGAGCGCCGCGCCGCATGGCGGTCGCGGTCTGTGCCGCGCTCTTGTCCGGGCTGTATGTGCTTGCGGGCGCATTTTGCCCGGCGTCCGCATTTGCCCGGGGGGAGACGTTCGACACGGGCAAGACGTACGCGCAGATGGCGGAGGAAATGGCGATCGGCTGGAATCTGGGCAACTCGCTCGACGCGACGGACGGGGTGGGGCTTGGCTGCGAAGTTGCGTGGGGGAATCCCCGCACCACGCAAAAGACCTTTCTCGACGTCAAAGAGATGGGGTTCGGAGCGGTCAGGATCCCCGTATCCTGGAGCAAACACGCCGATGACAGGGGCGAGATCGACGGAGCGTGGATGGCACGGGTCAAGGAGGTCGTCGACGACGCCCTCGGCAGCGGCCTCTGCGTCATTCTCAATTCCCACCACGACACCGGGTACTATGACATCGCGGGCTGTCTCGAAGACGAGAACGTGTATGCCGCCAATGTGCGCAAGATGGAAGCGCTTTGGACGAATATCGCAGAGACGTTCCGGGAGTATGACGAAAGGCTCCTCTTTGAAACGCTGAACGAGCCGCGCGTCGTCGGCAGCAAAAAGGAGTGGCAGGGCGGCATGCGGGAGGAGCGCGAGGTGGTCTACACCCTCAACGAGGCGATCGTGAAGGCGATCCGTGCGACGGGCGGCAACAATCGCTTCCGCTATCTCCTGCTGCCGAGCTACGGCGCGACCGCGAGGAAGGACATCCTGCGCGAGATGCGCCTGCCCGACGATGACAGACTCGTCCTCTCCGTACACGCATACGAGCCGTATGCGTTTGCCTATGACGCAGAACAGAGCGGACGCTTCGGGTATTTTGCGAAAAAGCAGGTCGAAAAGTTGTTTTCCGATCTCGGGCAGATCTCCGAAGAAAAGGGCGTTCCCGTGTTTCTGGGCGAATGCGGGGCGATCAACAAGGACGATCCCGACCGGCGCGTCGAATGGGCGGAGACGTTCGTGGCGGCGGCAAAGAGGAACGGCATCCTCTGCGCCGTCTGGGATAACGGTCAGACGGGCGTCGGGCACGAGTGTTTCGGACTGTATGACCGCAACGCGGGGGCGTGGGCGTTCCCGGAGGTCGCCGAAGCGATGGTGCGCGCCGCCCGCCTTCCCGCCGGTGCGCAGCCCGTCTATGCGCTCGATATCATCCTGCCCGCCGCCGGCATCCTGCTGCTTGCCGCGGTCGTGCTGATCGTCCTGACGGTGTGCAGGAAGTGCCGGAACAAGTAAAAAGAAGGAAAAAAAGACTGCGCCGGTTGCTATGCACCCCAAAAGTTGGACAGACATTTGGAGGTGCATATTTTTATGGCAAAAAAAGGAAACAAGCAGAAAAAGTATAGCGCGGAGTTCAAGGAATCTGTTATAATGGATATGCGCGAAAACCATTTGGGCTACAGGGAAACGGCTCGCAAATATGGGCTTGTAACAAGTTCCATGGGCGGGGCAATATCCACCTTGCACAGATGGGAGCGCATATACCTTGAAGAAGGAGCGACGGGACTTATGACCGAACGCCGAGGAAGGAAAAGCGCAGGCAGACCGAGAAAGAAACCTTTGGATAAATGTGTTGAAGAAGATTTAATCGCTGAAAATCAACGGCTAAAAATGGAGATCGATATTTAAAAAAACTGAGTGCCTTAGTTCTTGCGGAAGAGCAAGAAAAAAACAAAAAGCAAAAAGCAATAATTGTTTCTGAACTAAGGCTAAAATATCCGCTTAAAGAATTGCTTAAATTATCCTCGTTCAGCTCTATGCCGCCGATCTTATTCCTGATATGCTGCTCTATGATAAGTCTGTAACGCTCGTAAGTCCGCACTTTGACGGACGGGCGGATATAGTTTTCCAGCCATTGAATGAGCCAGTCTATGTACTTCATAAGTCCTCCAAAACGTATAAATTTTCTCAAATGGCAGTAAGGCGTGCTTGTCATATACGATTTCCGTCAGTGGAGCCTTCATATAACTTCTTTTTTTGTAACCCTATACAGATGACTTCGTTACGCCGATATGCTATAATAGCTGTATGAATATCAAAGCAGTTTTGAAATATCTGATTATTACTTTTGCCATAACTTATGCTTGTTGGTGGGGCGTAGCTGCACTTGTAGCATATACTGATTTTGTATATGGCGACATATTGCCGACAATTATATACATTATAGGCAACTTCGGCCCGGCTATTGCCGCATTATTTTGCATTGACGGCAGACCCTACCTGACCTCATTGAAAAAATTTTTATTCTCCTACAAAAAACGCGGAATATGGTTTTTCCTTTTATTCGTCGCCCTCGTTACGCTCACCGTAGGACTTTCTTCAATGGAATGGAATCCGCAAATGACGGCGTTGAATTTTTTTATCTCGTTGCTCGGTTCCACCGTTGTTTACGGCGGTGAGGAAGAACTTGGCTGGCGAGGAATTTTACAGCCCGCCTTATCTAAGAAAATAACATTCCCGCTTGCCGCGCTCGCGTGTGGCGTTATATGGGCGTTATGGCATTTACCGCTTTGGTTTATAGAAGGACACCCCAACCAGTCAATGCCCTTCTGGGTACAGGCAACACTCGGCATATTTCTTTGCTTTTGGCTCGGCATAATTTATGAGCGTTCAAAATGTCTGCCACTGTGTATGCTCTTCCACGGTTTTGTCAATGTGATGTTGTCGTCATTCGTATTAAAACTGAACTGGATATTGGTTGTCGGGATCATACTGACGACAGCCGTGGCAATCGCTCTTTGGTTGCTTGACGTAAAACAGGCAAAAGGTATAAACAACCAGCCGACAAGATGATAAAGGCGAATACAATGAAGTTACAGCCGATGCAAAAAGCGGCAAATTTATAGAAGCACTTTTGAATGTCGATATGACCACAAGCGGATCGGCATGAGAATAACTAATCTTAAAGCCGCATCGTAAGGGGCGCTTTTACTATACGGAAAACAGGGCAAAAAATGAAAATGGCAGTAAGGCGTGCGCTTGGCTTATATACAAGTCGGCGGCATAGCTGACGGTGCGGCTGACGCCGCACCGTCACCCGCTCGCTGCGCTCGCGGGCGCCGAAGCCAAGCGCACGCC
>CALVWN010000005.1 GCA_944367415.1 uncultured Clostridia bacterium
TTTCCCTGCCGCGCTTTGCGGCGGGCACATACAGATCGCTCAGTTTCGCCTGCACCCGCATGAGTCCCGTCTGCACGTCGCACGTTCCCTTCTCGCGGCGGACGGAGAGCACCTTCCCCTCCGTTCCCATTGTCCCGACGAAGACGGTGTCGCCCGCCTTCACGGTTTTCGGGTCGACGGGAAGCGCACGCACGGGCGTCTCCTCGGCGGTCTGTTCGGCGCCGATCTTGTTTTTCAACGTCCGCGCACGGATGAGATCCGCCTCGGTGAGATCGCGCTTATGAAAGATCGCCTCCATCTCGGAGAGCAGCTCCTCGGCGTGCGCGGTGCGCTCGTTGACGATGCGGCGCGCCTCCGCTTTGGAGGAGGCGAGAAATTTTTCCCGCTCCTTGCGGAAGCGCTCCTCCTCGGCGGAGAGGGCGGAGAGCCGCCCCTCCCATTCCTTTTGCAGTTCGCGGGCGCGCTGCGTCGCCTCCTCGGTACGGACGCGGCTCTCCTCTGCGGCGCGAAGGGTATGTTCGAACGCCCGCGCGCCCTCCGAAAGATGTCCCCGCGCCTCTTCGATGACGGAGGCGGGCAATCCCAGCCGCGTACAGATGAGCAGCGCGTTGGAGGAGCCGGGCGCGCCGATCTTCAGCCGGTACAGGGGCTTGAAGTCGGCAGCGTCAAACTCCATGCAGCCGTTCTCGATGCCGTCATGCGAATAGGCAAACTCCTTGAGCGCCGAGTAGTGCGTGGTCACGATGCCGCGGCAGCCGCGGCGCAGAAGCTCCGCAACGACCGCCTGCGCGAGCGCGGCGCCCTCCTCGGGATCGGTACCGCCGCCCGGCTCGTCGATGAGCACGAGTGAATCGGCGGTCGCCTGCTCGAGGATCTCTTTGAGATGCACGACGTGCGAGGAGAAGGTGGAGAGGTTTTCCTCGATGGACTGACTGTCGCCCACGTCGCACCACACGCCGTCAAAGACGCACAGGCGGGTGCCCTCGGCGGCGGGCACGAACAGCCCGCACGCCGCCATGAGACAAAAGAGACCGCACATCTTGAGCGTGACCGTCTTGCCGCCCGTGTTCGCACCGCTGATGAGCAGGAAGCGATACCCCTCCCCCAGCGAGAGGGAGACGGGAACGGCAGTCCTGCAATCGAGCAGCGGGTGTCTGCCCTTGACGATGGCGATCTGACCGCGCGCACCCATGTCCGGCCTGACCGCGCGCAGGCGGTACCCGTATTCGGCACGGGCATAGAAGGCGTCCGCCTCGGCGAGGGTATCCATGTCCGAGACGAGCGCGCCGCGCATCTTTCCGACGGCACGCGAGAGCTCGGAAAGGATGCGGGCGACCTCCTCCTTCTCGTCGAGCATGAGGGAGCGCAGCTCGTTGTTCATCTCGAGCACTTCCTCCGGCTCGATGAACACCGTCGCGCCGCTCTGCGAGCGGTCGTGCACGAACCCGCGGATACTGCGCTTATATTCCGCCTTGACGGGGATGACGAAGCGGTCGCCGCGCACGGTGACGATACCGTCCTGCAGATACTTTCTCTCCTCGCCCGCAAGATACCCCTGCAGGCGGGCGCGGATGCGCTCGCCCAGATTTCTGATCTGCGTGCGCAGGGAGAAGAGCTTTTCGCTCGCATGATCGGAGAGTTCGTTCTCATTTAAGATCTTGCGCCCGATCTCCTCCTCCAAACGCTCGTCGAACAGGAGATGCTCGGTGAGGTCACGAAAACGCGCGATGCGTTCATCGGAAAAGGAGCGCACGGCACGGTAGAGCACGCGCGCAGAGCGTAAAAGACGGGCGATGCCGAGAAGCTCCGCCATCGAGAGGGTCGCCCCCTTTTCGGCACGCTCCAGCCACTCCCCGCAGGCGGGAAATTCCTCCACCTTGCCCGCACCGAGCGTAAAGAGCAGGAGGGTCGCCTCTTCGGTGAGCGCGAGCAGGCGCTTCGCCTCGGCGAGATCGTGCGTCGGCTCGCAGGCGAGGATGCGCGCCTTGCCCTCCTCCAGGACGGCGTGCGAGGCGCACGCCGCGAGAATTTTATCGAGTTCCAGTCGTCTTGCGTTGTCGTTCATAGCAAACTCCTTACGGCGTGTCCGCGCGTTCCGCCCTCCGGCATCCCCGCAGGGTCGCGGACGCAGCCGGCAGCGGTCAGATCGCCGAGCGAACAGTCGGCGAGCGCGGAGGTCAGGCGGCAGCCCGCCGTGAGCGGCGCGCAGTTGTACACTTCAAAGCGACATCCCTCCGCCGCCCGGAAGCGGCGCAGCGGAAAGCGTCTGCCCGCCTCGTCGGTGAGCGTATAGCGCGGCCGACGATCGCACGTCCTGCACGTCCGTTCAAAGGGGCAATAGCACAGATCCATCACCTTGATCTCGCCCGCGGCGAGCGCGAACGTCCCCTCCGCCGCGAGCGCATCCTGCTCGTCGAGCGTGAGTTCCTTGGAGAGGGTGACATATTCCGCCGCCTCCCGCGCCGCAGCGACCGAGATGCGGTTGGAAAGATTCCACCCCGCGCCCGCGAACAGGCGGACATGGTACTTGCGGGCGAACATGACGCCGTACGTTCCCTCGCAGTACACCCCCGCAAAGCGGTCGAGCTGCGGGGCGATGAGCGCCTCGTCTGCCGCCGTCAGAAGGGGCGGAAGATACAGCCATGCCCCCGCGGGGGGCGCCATGTCCGTGTAATCGGCGGGTTTCCAGATGACCATGTCCGCATCTGCGGGCATGGTATCCCCCGAGAGAATGACCGCGGTCATGCTCCCCTGCTGCACAGAAAACGCGGGCATGGGGATGTTCTTTTCGGCGAGCGGCTTCCGGACGGGCGCGAGCGTCTCTGCGAGTGCCGCAAAAAAGGCGCGGCGGAAGGCGTTGAGCGCCGATCTCGGCACGAACACCCCGTCCGTGACGACCTGCGTCTCGGGCGCAAAGGGCAGATCGTCGGTGCGGGCAAAGCAGGCGCGGACATCCTCTTCGGAGAGCGGCGCGCTCCTTGCCGGATCACACACGCCGCCGGCAAGGGTGACGCCCTCCCCCTCCGCGCGCATGGGCTGCCCCGCGAGCAGCGTGACCTTTACGCGCACGGGGCGGCGACGGGTGAGCGACAGGGCGCGTTCCTCGAGCGACGTGTCGAGCGTAATGCGCACCTCATCGCCGACGGCGAGCGATTCGCGGGAGGAGAGATAAAATCCCCCCTTCGCCTCGCCCGCAAAGAGGGCGCCGCCAACCTCCTTTCCGGCGCGCAGGATCTTGAATGCATCCCCCTTTTTGGCAGGGTGTCCGCTCCGGCACAGCCATTTGCCCCGCTCGCGCGAGAGCGTGCCGACGCGTTCGCCGAGATGCCCCTGCACGGCGCGGGAGAGCAGCCCCTTCTCCTGCCCGAAGGCAAGCCCGGCGGTGTAGTCGCCGCGGTTGAAGGCGCGCTTCAGCCGGGAGAACGCCGCGCGGGCGTTCTTGCCGTCGAGAATGGCGCGATAGTATTCCACCGCCGCCGCGGCATAGGCGGCGGAGCGCAGCCTGCCCTCGATCTTGAGCGACGTCACGCCCGCCGCAATGAGTTCTTCGACGCGCTCCCCCACCGAGAGATCGGAGAGCGAGAGCGCATAGGCGGGCGCCTCATAGCCCGCACGGTCGATGGAGTAGCGCTTGCGGCAGGGCTGTTTGCACCTGCCGCGGTTGCCCGAATTGTTCCCCGCAAAGGAGGAGAGATAGCACTGCCCCGAAAAGCAGGTGCACAGCGCCCCCTGCACGAACGCCTCCGTCTCGATGACGGAGGAGATTGCGGGGATGTCCGAAAGCGGCGTTTCGCGCGCGAGCACGACGCGCGAAAACCCGCACGCCTTTGCGAGCATTGCCCCGTGCACGTTGCAGCACCCCGCCTGCGTGGAGAGGTGCAGCACCATCTCGGGATACGCCTCTTTGAGCGCCTTTCCGAGAAAGAGATCCTGGAGAAGCAGCGCGTCCGCGCCCGCGTTCCATGCCTCGCGCGCCGCCGAAAAGAAGGCGGGCAGCTCCGCGTCTTTGACGAGCGTGTTGAGCGCGACGTACACCTTCGCACCGAGAAGATGCGCCTCCCGCACGAGTTTTTCAAGCGCGGACACGCAAAAATTTTCCGCGCTCTCGCGCGCGGAAAATCGCGTCAGTCCCAGATAGAGGGCGTCCGCGCCCGCACGGAGCGCGGCATACGCCGATTGTTCCTCCCCCGCAGGGGCAAGCAGTTCGGTCATTATCTCCCTATCGTGCGGGCGATCAGCTCGCTCGCCGCATCGTATCCCATGTTCTTGAGGCGCTGATCGCGCGCGGCGACCTCGATGAGGATGGCGAGGTTGCGCCCCGCGCTCACGGGAACGGTGAGCTTGGGGATCTCCAGTCCCAGAATGCGCTCCGTGCTGCCCTCGCCGCCGATGCGGTCATACTCCTTATCTTTCTTCCACGGCTCGAGTTCCATGACCAGTTCGATCGCCTTTTCCGTCATGACGGCACCCGAACCGTACATATTCTTGACGTTGATGATGCCGATGCCCCGCAGCTCCATAAAGTAGCGGATGCGCTCGGGCGCGGTGCCGACCAGCTCGTTTTCGATGCGCTTGATGAGCACGGAGTCGTCCGCGACGAGGCGGTGCCCGCGCTTGATCAGCTCCATTGCCGTCTCGCTCTTGCCCACGCCGCTGTTGCCCGTTAAAAGGATCCCCGCGCCGAACACGTCCATCAGAACGCCGTGCACGGTGGTCGTGGGCGCGAGCAGACGGTTGAGATAGATGCACAGATCGACGGTGACGGAGGACGTCATCTTGCCCGAACGGAAGATGGGCGTTCCCGTCGCGCGGGCGCATTCCATGAATTCGGGCAGCACGGGCAGATCGCGCGCGAAGATGACGCAGGGGATCTCCCCGCAGTCAAAGAGACGGCGGATCTTCTCCAGGCGCTCCTCGGAGGGAAAGGAATGGAGATATTCGTGCTCGGTCAGCCCGATGAGCATGATGCGCTGGGTATCGAAATAGCTGAAAAACCCGGCAAGGCGCAGCCCGGGGCGGTCGACGCTGATGGTCGTGAGCGTGATGATGCCCCTGCCCGCATACAGCATTTCAAGTCCCAGATCGGACGCGAACTTGTCGAGCATGACGGTTTCCTTGGGCAAAATATTTTCGGTCATGGCGTACCCCCTTTATTCTTCCTGCATGGCGATCGCAAGCGCCTCGGCGACGCCGTCCTCCTCGACGGAGGCAACGACGTGCGCGTGTGCGCGGAGCGCTTCCTCCGCATTGGCGACGGCAAACTTTCCGCTCGCCCGCATGAGCATGGGCAGATCGTTGAGCTGATCGCCGATGGCGGCGCACTTTTCGCGCGGAAGCGCATAGTATTCACACAAAAAATCCACCGCAGCGCCCTTGCTCTGCGTTGCGGGCATGACTTCGACGAGAAAATCGGAGGAGCTTGTCGCATAGTATTCCCCGCCGAGACGGGGCGTCAGCCATTCGATGAGCGGCGCACGCTCCTCCTTGTGCACCATCGCAAGCTCCTTGACGATGCGCAGGTGCTCGCGCCCGATGAACGCGGAGAGCGGCATCCCGGTCACGATGTTTGCTTTCACGCCGCAGACGCGCTCGTAAAGGCGCAGCGCGTCATCCTCCATGTTGGAGTAGAAGGCGTCCACCGTGTAGACGTGAACGTGCCTGCCGTCCTGTTCGAGCAGCCGGGCGACCTTCACCGCCCCTTCCGGAGAAAAGCCGTCGTTCTTTAAGAGCTTTCCCGTCGCGATGTCGGCGATCGTCGCGCCCTGATAGGCGGCGACCAGCCCCTCCTCAAGCCCCAATTCGGGCAGGCGGGGCAGGATGGAGCCAAGCCCCCTCCCCGTGCAGACGGCAAAGATGCCGCCCGCCGCCCGGTACGCCGCGATCGCGCGGCGGTTGGTTTCGGAGATGGTGCCGTCGCCGCGCACGAGCGTGCCGTCAAAGTCGGATAAAAAGAGCGGATATTTCATAAGTCCTCGAAGTATTTGCGGATGCGCGCGGCGAGCGCCGGGCCGATGCCCGCAACGCCTGCAAGCTCCTCCTCGCTCGCGTGCATGATCTTGTCGATGTCGCCGAATGCCTGCATGAGCGCGATGCGCTTCTGCTTGCCCACCCCCTCGATCTCGTCGAGGACGGAGGCGAGGTTGCGCTTGCTGTGCAGGCTTCGGAAATAGGGGATGGCGAAGCGGTGCGCCTCGTCACGGATGCGCTGGAGCGTCTTTAACGCATAGTCGCGGCGGTCGATGCGGACGGGTTCGTCCGAGAGAAGCGTGTAGACTTCCTCCTCCTGCTTGGCGAGCGCCACGAGGTCGATGTCCGAGATATGCATCTCGTCGAAGATCGCCTTGACGGCGGAGAGCTGCCCCTTGCCGCCGTCGATGACGATGAGCTGCGGGCGGGCGAAGCGCTCCTCTTCCTCGGTGCCGAGCTTGGCAAGGCGGCGGCGCAGCACTTCCTGCAGGGAGGCGAAGTCGTTCGCCCCCTCCACCGTCCTGATGCGGAAGCGGCGGTACTGCATCTTGTCCGCCTCGCCGTCCGTAAAGACGACCATGCTGCCCACTTTATCGACGCCCGAAATGTTGGAGATATCGTAACACTCCATGCGCTTGGGATAGTGCGTGAGGGATAAAAGCGTCTTGAGCCGCTCGCAGGCACCCGTCGTCATGTCGCTCTTGTGCGCGATCGCAGAGACGGATTTTTCGAGATATTCTCTGACGTTCCCCTCCGCCATATCGAGAAGCTCGCGGCGGATGCCGAACTTGGGGCGGGTGATGGTAATTTTGCGCCCCGCCCGCGCCTGCGCGTATTCGGAGAAGAGCTGCTCGTCGAACGGCTCGTCCGCGACGAGTTCGTGCGGCAGTTCGTGGGCGGAATAATACTGCGTGAGGAAGGAGAGAAAGCTCTCCCCGCGCTCCCCCGCGCCCTCGTCGAGGGAGAAATTGCGGCTGCCCTGCATGATGCCTCCCCGCGTCAGGAGCACGCTCGCCGCCGCATACAGCCCGTTGGTCTCGAACGCCCACACGTCGGCGTCGACATCGCGCGGCATCGCCGTGATCCGCCGCTCCCCGAGACGGGAGAGCATCTCGATGCGGTCGCGGTACTCCATCGCAAGCTCGAACTCCTCGTTCTCCGCAAAGGCGTTCATCTTCTCCGTCAGAATGCGCTCCGCCTCCTCGTAGTCGCCCGCGAGGAAGGCGAGCGTCTTTTCCACCTGTGCGAGGTACGCCTCCCGATCGATGAGGTGGGCGCAGGGCGCGCCGCATCTGCCGAGGTGGTACTCAAGACACGGCTTTGCGGGCTTTTCTTTGACGGCGACCGTGCAGGTGCGGATATGATACACCCGCGCGGCGACGTCGACGATCTCTTTCGCCGCGATGCCGCCCATAAAGGGGCCGAAATACCGCCCGTCTCCGCGCTTTACCTTGCGCGTGATGCCGATATGCGGATATTCCTCCCGCGTGTAGACTTTGATGTAGGGATAGGTCTTGTCATCCTTTAAGAGAATGTTGTACTTGGGCTTGTACTTCTTGATATAGGTATTTTCCAGCGCAAGCGCGTCCACCTCGCTCGGGGTGACGACGTAGGCAAAGTCGGCGATGTTGTCCACCATCGCCTGCACTTTCGGGGCTTTGAGCGAGGAATGAAAATACTGCCGCACGCGGTTTTTGAGAACGCGCGCCTTGCCGACATAGATGACGACGCCGTCGGCATCCATCATGAGATAGACGCCCGGGCTGTCGGGCAGCAGTTTGAGTTTTTCGCGGATGACACTCTCGCTCATATTTCCATTATACACGCTTTGTATGGATTTTTCAAGCAGATATGCAGAATTTTCCGAAAACGCAGCCGCGCCGCGGAACCTTCGTTCCGCGGCGCGGCTGCCCTTCAATATCCTAAAAATTCCACGCCCTTCAAGAGCACGTCGTTGACGATGTCGTTGGAGAGCGAATAAAA
Organism: uncultured Clostridia bacterium; assembly: GCA_944367415.1. GTDB lineage: Bacteria > Bacillota > Clostridia > Christensenellales > Borkfalkiaceae > Gallimonas. The sequence goes on from CALVWN010000005.1 coordinate 7,951, forward strand.
GATGATCTTACCGTGCCGAAGGTATCGCACCATGCCCGTATCCTTGAGAAAACGCAGCTGATGGCTGACCGTCGTCTGATTGATGCCCAGCACCCGCGAGATATCCGTCACGCACATCTCGGAGATGGCGAGCGCGGACAAAATACGCAGCCGCGTGCTGTCCGCAAAGATGGAGAAGAACCGCACGAGCGCGGTGAGCACTTCCCCCTCGGGAACATATCCCTCGATCATATCCTGTGTCCGTCTGTCAAGCAATAACGTCTGCATCTCTGCCTCCCGCGTTTTTCTGCATTGTATCACTTGCTTATCTGCGCACGCATGGAAGATATGGCGAACGAACAAAGATTTTGTCACTTTTCAAATACGAAACCGGTCATTTTTCGTGCATATCGCCTTTCTCAATCGGTTTGATTTTTTTCCAATAATAATGCGATCGTTTCATTCCCGCGCCGAAAAGGTTCGCCCGCGACATTGTTAAACACTCCGCAAACTTTAAATCCGAAATTTTGAACTTCCTTCATGAGGCTGTCCGCCGTGAAATAGGTAGTCCATAAATAGTAGGGCACAATTTTATCTTTTGTAACAACGCAAAAGAGTTCCAGTGAAACATTCCCCGGATATTGATAAGCACCCTTTAGAACCACGCATTTGTTTTTACACCAAAAACCATTTTCGGAGCATAGTTCCCAAGTTTGCGCTTCTTGAAATGTTTTGAATTTACGGGTCGTAAAAACATCAAATAAAAATTTCCCGCCGGGTCTCAGATGCCGATAAACTTGGCTCATCAGAATTGCCCTGTCGTTTGTTGACAATGCACCATAATCACAGTATATCATTGCAGCAAAATCGAATTGCCGATCGATATTCATTTTCAGATAATCCTGATGAATAAACGATATCCTCATCCCCTTCTGCAATGCAGATCGTTTTGCATAATCAACAGATCGTTTTGAAAAATCGATACCCGTAACATGATAACCCTGTTCGGTAAATTTTTCAGCATAAATACCGGGGCCGCAGCCTATATCGAGAAGCTCCGGATAATCAACCGGCGGAACGGATGTTTTTATCCACTCGACAGATTTGTCGATGAAAGCTAAATTTCTGCTTGCACCGTCGGAATTCGGGTCTAAGTGCGCCTTCAACATTTGTTTTGAAATATGCGCGTCGTTCCAAAATTCAGCCTCTGACTTTGTATATAGTTTCGGCTTTTTCATCGCTGTAATAATTTTTTCGTACATTATAACTCCTTGATATAACGAAAATATATATCGTGTTTTCAAATCTTATAATATCTCTGATTGCGATTCGTCGGGGTATCGGGATCTGTCATGGCAATGAGCCCGGCTTCCAATGCCGGTTGTATATAATTTTTGCGAAACGTCACGCGCGATTTCAAACCGAGCTTCTCCATCAGTTCCACGGCAGACATAGGGTAGCTTTCTATGACAGACATCAGGGCTTTGATCTGATTGCTGATATGGCTCTGATGATTGCGAGTATCCCTTGCAAGTTCGGATATTGCTTTTTGGATAACGCCGAGCATAAAAATGATAAAGCGGTTTAATTTGCCTTCCGCCGTCGAAAGTCCGATCGCATTGTAATATTCCTGCTGACTATCCTTGATGATGCTCTCGATCGGGATCCACGCAAAGATCGGTTTCCAGCTTGCAAGCAATGCTGTCTGCCATAATCTCCCCGTTCTGCCGTTTCCGTCCATAAAGGGGTGGATAAATTCAAATTCATAGTGGAATATGCTCGAACGAATGAGCATTTGCGTCTTGCTCATTCTCATCCAATCGAACAACTGTTCCATAAGTCCCTTCACCATATCGTGCGGCGGCGCGAGGTGAATGACTTTTCCCTGCTCATTGATCACACCGACAAAGCTTGTGCGCGGTTCGCCCGCACCTTCGACAAGCCCGTTCATCATCACGCCGTGCGCTTTCTTCAGATCGTCCAAAGAGAACGGATCGAGAGCGGGAAGCATTTCATAGACAGCGAATGCGTTTTTGACCGCGAGGATATCGTCCTGCGGGCCTAAAACGCGCTTACCGTTTATAACGTCCGTTACCTGCTCTATTGAGAGCGTATTGTTTTCAATGGCGAGCGACGATTGAATGGACTTGATGCGGTTTACTCTGCGCAGGCGCGGCAATCTTTCCAGATTATTGACATTGCTGAGTTTTCCCAGATCTTCCGCGATTTCCGATGTCAATTCCAGCATCTCTTCGGTAATATCGTAGGGCGGAACATATTGATCCATAATCGACCTCAAAATCTTACTGATATCTATTATACCATGCTTTTCCCGAGGCGTCAATCCTTATATGTTTTCCTGATTGTTTTGTTGTATTGATACGCGCATGATCTGCTCGATAAAACAGCCGCCGCACTTTCGTGCGGCGGCTTCATTATCCCTTGACGGTCGCTTCGTACCCGGCCTCTTTGACGGCGGCGACGAGCGCCTCGTTCGTCACCTCCTCGCTGCAATCGACGAGCGCACCCTTCTTTTTCAGGTTGACGTCCGCCTTGGTGACGCCGGGCACGGACATCAGCGCGTCGGTGACGTGCTTGACGCAATGCTCGCACATCATGCCTTCCACTTTCAACAGTCGCTTCATATGATGATCTCCTTTTTCTCCCTGCGGGAGTTGATGACTTTGTTTTCTGCGTCCGAACACGGTGAGCCGCAGCGCGTTGCACACGACGAAGAGCGACGAACAGCTCATCGCCGCGGCGGCGATCATGGGATTGAGCGTCACACCCAGCATGGAGAAGCACCCTGCGGCAAGCGGGATGCACACGCAGTTGTAAAAGAACGCCCAGAAGAGATTTTGCTTGATGATGCGCATTGTGTGCCGCGCGAGCGCAAACGCGCGCGGCGCCGCCTGAAGATCGCCCCCCATCAGCACGATGTCGGCACTCTCGATGGCGACGTCCGTGCCGCTGCCCATCGCTATGCCCACGTCCGCCTCCTTGAGGGCGGGCGAGTCGTTGATGCCGTCGCCGATCATGGCGACCCCCATGCGGTGTTTGGGCGCGTCGGCATTCGCCTGCTTATGCCGGATCACGTAGTCGAGTTTATCCTGCGGAAGCACTTCGGCGTACACCTGCTCGGCGGGGATGCCCGCACTTTGCGCGACGGAGCGGGCGCAGGCGGCATTGTCGCCCGTGAGCATATACGTCTCAAGCCCCATCTCCTGCATGGCGGCAACCGCCTCGCGGCTGCCAGCTTTGAGGGTGTCGGCAAGCCCGAACATGGCGAGGACGCCCTCCTCGTCGGCAAGGAACAAGACCGTCTGCCCCTGCGCGGAGAGCGCGGCGAACTGCGCCTCGTGCGCCGAGAGATCGATCGACCGCGCCTTCATCATCTTGTCGTTGCCGAGGAAATATTCACGCCCTTCCACCACGCCGCGCGCGCCTTGCCCGACGACGTATTCGACATTTTCCGCCACGGCACCCCGTTCGCAGTAAGAAACGATGCACTGCGCGAGCGGGTGGTTGAGTTTTTGTTCGAGCGCATAGGCGATGTCCATCGCGCGGCGCGCATCGCCGGACGCCTCGAAGGAGACGACGGACGGCTTGCCCTCCGTGATGGTCGCCGTCTTGTCGAGCAGCACCGTGCCGACGTCCGCGGCGCGTTGGAGCGCCTCCGCGTTCTTGACGAGCACGCCGAGCGACGCGCCCCTTCCCGTCGCCGCCATGACCGCGACGGGCGTCGCAAGTCCGAGCGCGCACGGACAGGAAATGACGATAACGCTCACGCCGAAATTGAACGCCGCCTGCACGTCCCACGTCGTGAACAGCCAGACGAGAAAGGTGACGAGCGCAATGCCCAAAACGACAGGCACGAACACGGCGGAAATTTTATCGGCGAGCTTCTGGATGGGCGCCTTGCTCGCGCCCGCCTCGCGCACCATGCGGATGATGGAGGAGAGCATGGTGTTCTCTCCCACCTTTTCCGCCTCGATCTTGAGATAGCCGCTCGTCACAAGGGAGGCGCTCACCGCCCTGTTCCCCGCGACGAGCTCGACGGGCAGGCTCTCGCCCGTGACCGCCGACTGGTCGACGAAGGCGTGCCCTTCGCGCACGCTGCCGTCCACGGGAACGGATTCACCCTGCTTGACGATGACCGTATCCCCCTCTCTGACATCGGCGAGCGCGACCACAAGTTCGGCGCCGCCCCGCTCCACCGTGACGGTATCGGGGGCGAGGGAAAGCAGTTTTTCGATCTCCCGCCCCGTGCGCCGCTTGCTCTTGTCCTCCAGCCACTTGCCCAGATTGACGAGCGTGACGATCATTGCCGCCGACTCAAAGAAGAGCGTCGGCTCCTCGGGCGTGATGATCGCCATGACGAGGCTGTACACAAAGGAGACCGCCGCGCCGAGCGTGACGAGCGTATCCATGTTGGGAACGCGCTTGATCGCCGCCCGCACGCCGCTCACGAAAAATTGGTAGTTGACGCACAGAATGGCGAGCGTAAGGACGATCTGCACGCCGTAGTTCGCCCACCCGTGCGGCACGATGTTCTCGCTGATCATGTGCCCCATCGCAAAGTACATCTCGGGCAGCAGCAGGATGAGCGAAATGACGAAGCGCACGCCGAGCGTCAGGCGCTTTTTCTTTTTTTCGGGCACTTTTCCGTAGTCATAGGCGCCGTAACCGAGGGACGTCACCGCCTTTTTGATACCCGCGTCCGTCTGCGCGCTCTCGTCGAACGTCACGTCCATGCTCTCCCCCATCAAAGAGACAGAACAGCTCGTCACGCCCTTGAGCTTTTTCACCGTGCGCTCGATGCCCGAAGAGCACGCCGCGCACGTCATGCCCGTGATGGAATATTTCTTTTCCATGTCCTCTCCTTCAGTTGAGCTTTTTGATGAGTTCCACCGTCTCTTTGACGATGCTCTCATCCCCCGCTTTGATCTTCTCCGCAACGCAGGTGTTCATGTGATCTTCGAGCACGAGATAGCCGAACGCGCGCACGGCGCTCTCCACAGCGGAGACCTGCACGAGCACCTCGCCGCAGTAGCGGTTCTCCTCGATCATCTTTTTGATGCCGTTCAGCTGCCCCGCGATGCGGTTGAGGCGGCTGACAAGCCCCTTCACCTCCTCCGCGCTGCGCGGCGTCTCCTTATAATGTTCCATGCAATGTTCGCAGTGCTGCATATCCTCCTCCGAAATACCCCCATAGGGTATTCATATTATACCCCCATCGGGTATCTTTGTCAAGCGTCCGCGCACGAAAAAACGGCGCCGAAGCGCCGTTTTTCAGAAAATAAAATTATTTTTTGACAAACTGTGACTTGGGTGCGCCGCAAACGGGGCAGACCCAGTCATCGGGGAGCTGTTCGAAGGGAACGTCGCCGCTGTACTCGTAGCCGCAGATCTTGCAGACCCATACGCCGCCCGCCTTTTCCTCCTCCTGATAGGTGGGCGCCTTGGGCGCCGTCTTGCCCTTCAAGACCTTGTGGTAATAGGCATACGTCATGGGCGTGCCGTCCGAGAGCACGTCGGCGTCTATCACCTCGCCCAGAAAGACGGTGTGCGTGGACGTCTCCATCTTGTCGACGACCTTGCAGGTGAACCAGCACTTGACGCCGTCGGGCACGGGGAGCTTGCCGCGCACCTTCCAGGAGAGGTCGGCGAACTTGTCCTTCTCTTTGGACGTGAAGAACCCGAACTTTCCGATGAGCTGCGGGTCGCAGTCCTCGGCGAGGACGCAGACGGAGAAATACCCCGTCGACGCAACGCACTTGTTGGTGTAATTGTCGTGATTGAGGGATACCGCAATGGTCGCCGGCGAGGACGTGATCTGCATGGCGCTGTTGGCGACGCACCCGACGGGGCGCCCCTCGTCCCAGCTCGTGCACAGATACACGCCATAGGAGAGATCGTAAAAAGCCTTCTTGTTCATCGTTCACCTCATGTCAAAGTCTTAAAAAAGAAAGCGGACGAAAAACGCCCGCCTCTTCTTACTTTGCTTCTTTTTCCTCGGCGATGACTTCCTTGCCGTCATAATAGCCGCAGTTCTTGCACACGCGGTGCGCGACTTTCAGCTCATGGCAATGCGGGCATTCGACGAGCGTCGCCGCGGTCGCCTTGTAGTTCGCAAAACGCTTGTTGGTTCTGCTCTTCGACTGCTTTGTCTTGGGGACTGCCATACTTCTTCACCTCTTTATTCTTCATTTTCCCATCGCTCGCACGTCTTGCACAGCAATCGCGACGGCAGCGCGAACATGAGTGAATCGCGCAAAAATTCCTCTAACCGTACCCTTCCGTTCGTATAGCCGTACGCCTCGCCATCGCCCTCGCCGGGGAGAAAGACGGCGTCCGTCTGAAAGCAGAAGTCCTTCGACGCATCTTCGAGACAGCGTGAACAGCTGCCTTCCAACGTAAAGACAAGTTCGCCGCTCAAGCTCACCGTCTGATTGTCGGCAGCGATACAAAAGGAAAACTCCGCCCGAACGGGGCCCGCAAACGCTACATAGGGAATGCCGAGGAGATCTCCCTCCCCTTCAAAGTCGAAGGAGAGCTTGCCTTCGTATTCTTTTGTCGCAATCTGTCTGCGGACGTCTATTTCAGGAATCATCGACTTACAAAAGTATAGGCGATTTCTCGCGCTTTGTCAATCTTTTTTGAAGCGGTTTTCAAAGGAATTTTTGCAAATCTCACAGGAGAGCCGCCGTCTCGCGTGCGATGACAAGCTCTTCGTTGGTGGGAATGACGAGCACCTTCACCCTGGAGCCATCCGCCGAGATCTCGTGGATGGCGCCGTCGTTTTTATAGTTGTTCTTCGCCTCGTCGAGTTCGATGCCGAACGCCTGCATATCGGAGAGGATGCCGGCGCGGATGTGCGGCGTATTTTCGCCGACGCCCGCCGTAAAGACGATGACATCCAGCCCGCCGAGCGCCGCCATGTAGGAGCCGACGTACTTCTTGCACGCATATGTAAACATATTGAGTGCAAGCTGTGCGCGGTAATTCCCCTCCTTCGCCGCCGCGGTCAGGTCACGGTAATCGGACGAGACGCCCGAGACGCCGAGCATGCCGCACTTCTTGTTGAGGTACACGAGCGCCTCGTGGATATCCATGCCCTTCTTCTTGCACAGAAACTCCACCGCCGCCGCGTCGATGTCGCCGCTGCGCGTGCCCATCGGAACGCCCGCAAGCGGCGTAAAGCCCATCGACGTATCGATGCACTTGCCGCCCTTGACCGCCGAGATGGACGAGCCGTTCCCGAGGTGGCAGGTAATGATCTTCAGCTCTTCGGGATCGCGCCCGAGATACTCCGCCGCCGCCTGCGAGACGAACTTGTGCGAAGTGCCGTGCGCGCCGTACTTTCTGACCTGATAGGTCTTGTAGTCGTCGTAGTCGATCGCATAGAGATAGGCGTAGTCGGGCATGGTCTGGTGGAAGGAGGTGTCGAACACGAGTGCCATCTTCTTGTCGGGCATGACCGCACGGCAGGCATTGACGCCGAGGATGGCGGCGGGGTTGTGCAGGGGCGCAAGCTCCGCGATCTCATCCATCGTCTTCATGACCTCGTCGGTGACGAGCGTCGTCTTCTTGAACGCCTCGCCCGAGGCGACGACGCGGTGACCGACGGCGTCGATCTCGTCCATCGATCTGATGACGCCCGCCTCCCCGTCGATCAGCTCGCTTAACACAAGCTGAATGGCTTCGGTGTGGTCTTTGATCTCCTTCTCGATGACGAAGGTCTTCCCCATCGCCTTGTGGGTGAGCGAACCGCCCTTGATGCCGATGCGCTCGACGTTGCCCTTTGCGAGAACTTCCTCCGTCTCAATATTGATGAGCTGATATTTGAGCGAGGAACTCCCCGCATTGATGACAAGAATCTTCATTATTTCATTCCCCTTTTGGTCAGTCTTTTACCTGAAGTGCCGTGATCGCGACGGCGAGCACGATGTCGGACGCCTTGCATCCGCGCGAGAGATCGTTGAGCGGCTTTGCAAAGCCCTGGCAGATAGGGCCGACCGCCTGGAATCCGCCGAGACGCTCGGCGATCTTGTAGCCGATGTTGCCCGACTGCAGGTCGGGGAAGATGAACACGTTCGCATGGCCCGCGACGGCGGAACCGGGCGCCTTGATGGCGGCGACTTCGGGAACGAGCGCCGCGTCAAACTGCAGCTCTCCGTCGAGCGCAAGCTCGGGCGCCTTCTCCTTGGCGATGCGCGTCGCCTCCTGCACGAGCGTCACGTTGTCGTGTTTTGCGCTGCCCTTCGTCGAGAAGGAAAGCATGGCGATGCAGGGTTCGATGCCCGCGATATCTTTGGCGCTCTGCGCCGTTGCGATCGCGCAGTCGGCAAGCCCTTCCGCCGTGTAGGTGGGATTGAGCCCGCAGTCCGCAAAGACGAGCACGTCGTCCTTCATATACTTGTTGCCGCCCGCGGGCGCGATCATGACGTTGAAGCTGGAGACCGCCTTGACGCCGGGCGCCGTCTTGATGATCTGAAGTCCGGGGCGCAGGGTGTTCGCCGTCGAATGGCAGGCGCCCGAGACAAGCCCGTCCGCGTCGCCGCTCTTGAGCATGAGCGCGCCGAAGAAGGTGGGATCCTTCGCCTGCTCCTTCGCCTGTTCCTCCGTCATGCCCTTTGCCTTGCGCAGCTCATAGAGAAGATTTGCATACTCCTCGAGCTTGGGCGACACGGCGGGATTGACGATCTCCACGCCCGTGAGATCGGCGTCGGGATTGGCGGCCTTGATCTCCGCTTCCTTGCCGAGCAGGACGATCTTTGCGACCTCCTCTTCGACGCAGCGCTGCGCCGCCTCGACGACGCGCGCGTCCTCGCCCTCGCACAGCACGATGGTGCGCTGCTTCTCGCCTGCACGCTTCTTGAGTTCCTCCGCGAAGGAACCCGTCTCGACAATCTTTCTTCCGAGTTGCTTGATCTGTCTCATCAAATTCGCCATGATGATTCTCCTGATAACCTCTTTTCTTTTTTTGCGATTTCGTGTATAATAGTTGCACGACCTTACTGCCTCATTATACACCATCTCGGAAAAATTGTAAAGGTCACAAGGGAAAAAACATGAAATTTTGTGCGGTAATTTGTGAGTACAACCCCTTTCACAACGGACATAAGTACCTGCTCGCCGAGGCACGGGCGCGCACGGGGTGCGAAAAACTGCTCTGCGTCATGAGCGGGAACTTCACGCAGCGCGGCGAGGCAGCCGTCTTTCACAAATACGAGCGCGCCCGCCACGCCGTCCTGGGCGGTGCGGACGCCGTCATCGAACTGCCTGCCGCCTTCTCCGTCGCGCCCGCCGAGCTGTTCGCCCGCGGCGCCGTGCATCTCCTCGCCTCCCTTCCCGCCGTCGCGGCGCTCGCCTTCGGGTGCGAGAGCGGCGAAAAGGAGGACTTCCTCAAAACGGCGCGCGCGAGCCTTGCGGAGAGCAAGTCGTTCAGGGCGGCACTCAAAGAGAACTTGAGGGACGGAACGAGCTACATCCGCGCGAGAAACGCCGCCCTCCTTGCGACGGGTGCGGACGTCGACGAAGCGCTGCTCGCCTCCCCCAACAATATCCTCGGCACGGAATATTGCCGCGCCATCCTCTCGGAGAATGCCGCCATCGAGCCGCTGCCCGTCCGCAGGGTGGGCGCGGGATATGCGGACAGCGAGCTGCGCCCCGACTTCTCCTCGGCGACCGCACTGCGCGCCGCCATGCAGGACGGCTCCCGCAGGGCGAAAAAGGCGCTCAGAAACAACCTGCCCGCGCCCGTCTTTGCGGCGGCGGAACAATGCCGCCCCGTGCCCTTTGAAACCGCCGTGCTGTGCGCCTTCCTGGCGGCGCCGCCCGCGCAGGCGGCAAAGTGTCCCGACTGCGCCGAAGGGCTGGAGAACCGCATCCGCGCCATGCTGCGCGCCAACCCCGTCTTCGGCGAAATGCTGGAAAAATGCGTCTCCAAGCGCTATACCGCCGCCCGCATCCGCCGCCTGCTCATGCAGAATTTTCTGGGGATCGCGCGCGAGGACGTACAGCGCTATCTCTCCGAGCCGCTCTACATCCGCACGCTCGCCGTGAAAAAGGAGGGCGCGGAGGAGACGCTCGCCGCGCTGGGCGAGGGCGCGTTCCCCCTCGTCGTGCGCAAGAGCGATGCCGTCCTTCTCAAAAAGGAGGCGCTTGCCTGCTTTGAGACGGACGTGCGGGCAAACGATCTCTACAACATTCTCACCAAAACGCACACCAACGAATTTGAAACGCAGTTCGTATGACGTGCGCCCGACGCGCAAACCCATGCAACATAAAATGCGCCCGCGGCAGTCTTGCCGCGGGCGCATCCTTTTTTATCATACCGTTCGCCGATGTATCTCTATGCGACTTCTCCGACTTCGGCTGCAAGCGCGGCCGAAGTCAATTCCACCTTGGCAGAACCGATCTCGGAGATCGTCAGCGTATATTCGGAACCCTCCGTCATCGTAAAACAGAGTACGCCGTTGTCTGCGCGCAGCGTAACCGCATCCAGCCCCATCTCATAGAGGACTGCCTGATCGGTCAGCTCATACCCCGTCTCCGTCTGCGTCATGTACTTGTCAAAATTGGGTGCGATCCGCTCAAAATACGTCATGACGTCTGCCTCTGCGATCCCGCCGAAGGAACGGGAGATCATCTCGAAACTTTGCGCATATTCCGTGTCCGTCAGCGCGGTCTTTGTCCACTTATCCTCGGAAAACACTCTCCCGTATATCCACTTTTTCCCTTCCTGATCGGGCGCGAGATACCATTCGTCATACTCGCCGTCATGATCCAGCTTTAAGTACAGCTTATCGCCGTCCACGCTGATCACAGAAGAAATTTCCCCCATCGTCATCTCCGCAGTAAAGCTGTCCGCAGCGATCAGCTCATTCACGAGCTCCTCACAAGATGCGCCGCCGCACGCCGTCAACGCAACGAGCGCGCAAACGAACATCCCCAAGCACACTGCCGTCTTTTGTAATTTTGCCTTCATATACATTCTCCTTTTTTAGCCCCATGGGGCTATTTTTTCATATTATACTCCCATGGTGCTAAAATGTCAACAAATTCCTGAAGGAACGTACGGAGAAATGATGCAGATCATGGTAGCAGACCGCATCCGCGCCCTGATGCAGGAGAACGGACTCAATCAAGTCCGGCTTGCGGCACAAACGGGGATCCGGCAAAACACCATCAGCGCATGGCTGCTGGGCAAAAAAGAACCGTGTATTCAAAGCCTGTGGATCCTGGCAGATTATTTCCAGGTTTCCATCGACTATCTTGTCGGACGCTCGGACGACTGATGCGCAACCGACATTTGCCATAAAAATGCAATGCGCCCGCGGCAGTCTTGCCGCGGGCGCATTTTTCTTGTTCCTTTATTTTTCCATGCCGCAGGGATAGGCGGAGAGGCTCTGCGCGCTTCCGCGGCGGACGGCGTCGTAGAAGCGGTAGCCGCCCGAGAAGTTATAGCAGTCGAACCCGTTCTGCATGAGGATCCTGCACGCGAGGTAGCTGCGCAGCCCGCTCTGGCACATGACATAGACGGGCTTGCCCTTTTCCAGCTCTCCGAGCCGTTCGCGCAGTTCGTCGAGCGGGAGATTGACAAACCCCTCCGCGTGACCGCGGGCATACTCGCGCGGGGTGCGCGTATCGAGCAGCGTGCCCTCCGATGCGGACGGCATCGCCTCGACGTGGAACTGTTTCACCCGCCCCTCGAGGAGATTTTCGATCATGTAGCCCGCCATGTTGACGGGATCTTTCGCCGAGGAATAGGGCGGCGCATAGGCGAGGTCGAGATCTTTGAGATCGGGAGCGGAAACCCCCGCACGGATGGCGGTGGCGAGCACGTCGATGCGCTTATCCACCCCCTCGCCGCCCACGATCTGCGCCCCGAGCAGGCGGCGATCGTCCGTCCGGAAGAGCACCTTCATCGTCATGACCTGCGCCCCGGGATAGTAGGAGGCATGGCTGTTGGGCGAGAGCACCACTTTGTCATAGGGGATCCCGAGCGCGCGGGCGGTCTTTTCGTTGATGCCCGTCGCCGCCGCCGTCAGCGAGAACACGCGCACGACGGAGGAACCCTGCGAGCCGCGGTACTCGCTCGCGATGCCGCAGATGTTGTCCGCCGCGATGCGACCCTGTTTGTTGGCGGGGCCGGCGAGCGCGATGAGCGTGCGCGCGTCGGTGACGGACTGCCGCACTTCGACGGCGTCCCCCACCGCATAGATATCCTCGTCCGAGGTGCGCATATGCGCGTCCACCGCGATGCTCCCCTTGACGCCGAGCGCAAGATGTGCGTCGCGGGCAAGCTCGCTCTCGCGCGCAACGCCCACAGCGATGACCGCGATGCCGGCAGGATAGCGCCCCTTGTCCGTCAGAACGTGCAGCGTCTCCCCCGTTTCCAGTCCCGAAAAACTCTCCGCAAGGTGCAGATCGACGCCGCGGCGCATAAGTTCGGTGTGCAGAAAGGACGCCATGTCCGCATCGAGCGGGGCGAGCACCTGCTCCCCGCGCTGGATGAGCGTGACGGCGACGCCGCGACGGAGCAGATTTTCGGCAAGCTCCAGCCCGATGAACCCGCGGCCCACGATGACGGCGCGCCGCGCGCCGTGCGCGACGGCGTCATGGATGGCGAAGGTGTCCTCCACC
>CALVWN010000006.1 GCA_944367415.1 uncultured Clostridia bacterium
CTTGGTCGTGGAGACGTTGACGTTGGAAAAGAGGTAAATCGCATCGTCGCAGAGCGCCATGATGCTCTTTCCGCCGCTCGACTCGGTGACTTCGAGGACGCGCAGCACCGTCGCCCCGACGAGATAGATGCGGTTGTTGGAGAGAACGGTGAACGTCTTGCGCGTGCCGCGATAGGCGAGCAGCGTCTCCCCCGCACAGCGGATATCCGTCGTCAGCGCGGGCAGCGTTCCCTCGAGCGTCTCCCCCTCCGCGCACACGAACGCGCCGCCCTCTTCGCGGAAATGATCGAGCTGCAGCCCTGAGAGGCGCCCCTCCCCCGCACGCATGGAGGACGCGTCGAAATGCAAGAGATACCGCCCGGCATCCGGAACGCTCATACCCACCTCCTCGCGCCGATCCAGAGCTTTCTGCGGTCAAGCCCCGCGGCGCGCAGCGCGGCGCGGAACTTCTCCTCCCAGACCGCCGCCTCGGCATACCGTCCGCCCGTGAGCAGGTACTCGTATGCCACGCCGTAGGAGAGAAGCCGGCCGGAGATCTTGTCGGAAAACGCCGTCTCTCCGGTGATCTGCGCCCGCGCGGGCACATAGGAATAGACGACCGTCACCTCCCCCGTTGCGTGCGGAAGGAGGATACGCGTGGGCTGCACGGTGTACGCAACGCGTTCCCCGCCCGCGCCGCGCACGTCGAGAACGTCGACGGGCGTCTTGGAGAACCGGGTGAACAGCACGGCACCGTCCGCAGGAAGAAAATTTTCCGCCGCCTTGAGCGGAATGTGATCGAGCGCGACCTCGTTTTCGACGAGATGATAGCAGCGAAGCAGCTCCGCAGCCTCCCCCTCCGGCTCCGTTCCGGATGCGGCGGCGGTATATGCCTGCTCGATGAGAGGGACGAAGTCCGCCCGCCCAAGCTCCCCGGCAGCGAGGATGAGTACATCTTTGATGAGCATACCGTCCCTCCCCGTTTTATTCTTCCGAGATGCCCTTGAGCACCGCCTGCCCGCAGGGGCGACTGCACAGAAGTTCGGCGTACTTGACGAGCGTCGCCGTGTAGACGGGCTTCCCGGGCACCTGCGAGAGGATCCTGCCGTTCTCTCCCTCCAGCCACTGCCAGTCGCAGAGCTGATGCAGTCGGAAGTCGTCCGTGTTCAGAAGATACATGGTTCCCGAGGGGCAGAATCTGTCCGCGACGACGGGGATGCCGTTGAAGGTGATCGCCTTGGCACCGCCCGCAAGCTCCACGGAGTCGATCTGACGATATGCGGAAAGCACATGATAGAGTGCGCGCCGCACGCCCCACGAGCAGACGATAAAGTTGATCCTGCTGCCCGCGCTCTCCTCGACGAGGTCGATCGCCTTCTGGACGGCATTCTCGGTGAGCGTACCGACGGACGTGACCTCGACGGGATTGAGCCAGGGGTGGTCGGCGCGGGTGAGCCCGTAGAGCGACGTCGAATCGGAGAAGATGGCGCCGAGGCCCGTGATCTCCATGTCCTTGGAACCCTGCACATAGATGATGGCGCCCTCCGCGCCGGTGATGGTCGTGCCCGAGAGGGTGATCTTCTTATTCGCGTAGTCCACGCCCGTGACGGTGCGCCCCAGCGCGACGTCGTCGCCGTCCGCATCCTTCAGATCGACGATCATGCCGACGGCGAAGTTGCGCGCACTGTCCAACGTGTACGTTGTGCCCGAAACGGCGCTGACGGTGCCGAGTTTTCCCGACCCGTCGCCGAAAAGCATTCTGCCGAAATTGAACGAGGAGCTTCTGACGAGCTGCTCCATTTCGGTGTTGAGCAGGTCGATGAACGCCCCCTCGTCGCTGCGCGACGCGCGCACCGCCTTGTCGCTGATCTCGATCCTGCCGTAGAGATTTTTCAGGGTGGCGGTGAGCTGCGCATAGCCCCCGCCTCCGGTCGCGGGCAGCGTACCGTCCTCCGTTCCCGCTCCCACGCCGCCGTGTACGCCGTACACGGCGGCCTTTCTCACGTCCTTGCCCCAGACGTCCGAACTCGTCTGCTCGATGGCGGCGAGCAGCGGGTTCGCCGTCTTGTTGAGTTGTTCCGCCACGGCATCCAGGTAATAGGACTTGAGGACGCCGTCCGCCGAAGTGGTCGTAACCATACTTTAACCTCCGTTCTTTTGATGTTTGAGATAGCCGAGCGCAAGCGCGCCCGCCTGTTTGAGGGTGGTCGCCCTCGTGACGGGCGCGGTGACGCCCGCGCCCGAACCCGCAAGAAGGGGCACGCCCGAGAGCGATGCGAGGTATTCCCCCACGATGCGTCTGCGCACCTCCTCGTTCCCTCTGACGGCGTCAAGCAGCGCTTCGTCCGCCGCCCCGTCCCCGGCAGGTTCCCCCGCCTCGGCCGCCGGCTGCTCCCGGCCCGGCTGCTGCGCGGCTGCTTCAAGAGCCTTCAGGCGTTGACTGCGACGGGTAAATTCCGCCTCCAGCTCCTGATAGGCACGCATGAGGGCTTCCACGTTCTGAAATTTCCCGAGCCCCTGCCCGGATCTCTCCGTCTTGTTCTCCTCTTCCGTCATACACTTCCTCCTTTTTCGCGGTGCGACGCAAGGTGGCGCAAGATCCTTGCGCGAACCGCCTCATCCTTTTCCCCGCCCGAGAGCAGGGCGCGGACGTGTTCGGTGCGGTGCAGCGCGTGATCGTCGTACTCGTCCGCCTCCACGTCCTCCTGCGCCAGCAGGAGATTTTCCCGCTCCGCCTTTTTCAGGTGCAGATGGGAAATATCCCTCGCGTTCTCGAACGACCCGAACCCGATCGCCTCCAGCACGCGGTTGCGCGTGTCGTCCGAGAGCTTTCCCTCCTCGTCCTGCAGCAGCCCGAGCGAGAGGAGCGTGAGGATGTCCTCCTTCTTCTGCTCCGCCGTCCGCTCGTACCCCGGCTCGAACTGAACGTCATCCGCCGAGATATCGCTCTGTGAGAACGCAAAGAGCTCGGCATCCCCGCCCGTTCCCGTCATGCGCAGAACGCGCCGCGCGCCGGCGAACTGCTTGTAGAGATGCAGGATCTGCTTTCCCGTCTCTCTGACCGCCCGCTCGACGCTCTCCACGCTCATCTGCATCCGGTTGGTGTCCTGGTCGATGAGGAGCTGCAGACCGGTCGCCGACGTGACGTGCGTCGGGTTGGCGGAATTGCGCGAGATCTCGCTCATGCCCGAGACGAGAATGAACTCGCCCGAGAGCCGCTCCTCCTCCTTTTCGAACTCCGCGGGGATGCTGCCGCTGTCGAGGAACCCCGGCTTTTCCGAGCCCCTGCGGTAGACGATCACCTTCCCGGGATACAGCCCGTCCTGCGCAAGTTCCTCCGCATCCACCGAGCCGTCCTCCACCGTCATGACCCCCGTCGAGAGCCGATTCAAAAACTCGTGCTTGCGGTTCCTGACCGCATTGTACGCCCGCTGCAGGGGGATCATCCTGTCCACGACGCTCGTTCCGAAAAACGACCCCGCCAGCGCGATGCACGTCTGCCGCACAAAGGGCAGAACGCGCTCGCCGCGATCCCCGTTGCGGTAGGGAAGACTTCCCTCGTACAACAGTTTGTCAGCCGCCACGATCTCCAGACGCCCGTCGGGATGTTCGCCGTCCGGGCGGGAATACCGCTCTATGAGAATGACTGCGTCGGCAAGCGCGGGCTTGTCCGCCCCGTCTGCCGGCCGCTTCCAGCCGCTCGCCGCCGAATAGGGCGCGAACGGAAAATCGGAGATGGTGCTCCCCGCGATCTCCACGCCGAACTTGTCACGGATATAGGAGACGGGCACCGCCTTGGCGTGGATGATACTGTTCACTTCCTCCATCCGTTCGGCGGTGAGCGAGTCGGGGTACACCTCGAAGGGCGAGAGCGCGACGACGTTGACGTCCCCCTCCCGCACCGCGTGCCCCGCCGCGTCCGCGCCGATGACCTTGCCGTCCTCGTAATTCCACACGATCTTGTAAAATGCGGTGCCGCACGTCTCCGACCAGAGCGTTGCGTGCGAAATGATGCCGTCGAGATCGATGCGGTTCCTCACCGAGCGCAGGATGTTGGAACACAGCCGCGCCGTCTTCATGTCGTCTTCCGCGTCCGAAAACGCGCGCACCTCGAGAGAGGGACGCACCTTCGCGAGCCGCGCAAGGCGGGTATCCAGCGTGGGCGCGATATGGTTGAAGCACCTGCGCGACTGCCAGAAAAAGTTTGCCGCCTCCTCTTCCAGCTCCCCCGCAGGGTTGATGTCGCAGAACTGATTGCCGCTGACGAAGTTCATGTTGAGCTCCCAGCCGCGCTCGAGCGATCTGCGCGCCGCCCGCCGCTCCTCGAAATCCGCCCGGACGTCCGCGACGAGCGCCTTGACGCGCCGCTCCTCCATCCGCTCCTGCAGTGTATTCTTTGTCATGACTTTCCCTCCTTCTCCTGTTCGGCGAGCGCCGCCTGAAGGCGCGCCCGCTCCGCTTCCAGTTCCTCATCGGAGAGCGCGGAATAATCCGTGCCCTCCAGCAGCAGCCTGACCGCCTTCAGATCGGGCGGAATATCCTTGTGCGTCTCCCGACGCCGGACGAGCTTGAGTTCCCCGTCCCGCGCGTCGTACTCCTCCGTCACCTCCTCCACCCGAAACCCGAGCGCGACCTTGAGTACCGCCTCCTTTACTTCATCCTGCATTGCCATGTGCCCGCAGGCATCCCCTCCTTATCGGTGTTTTCCGCCGCGGCGCGCCCTCAGAAGCGAGCGGATGCGCCGCTCCTTGTCGCGCGCAATGACGCCGGGGAGCACCTCCTCCTTCGTGCCGCGCGGACGGCTCATGAGAAAATACCGCAGCTCGTCCATCGCATGGTCGTCCCGCTTGACGGGCATATCGCCGCTCCCCCAGAAATAACTCTTGAACTCGCGGATCATGTTGACGCACCCCGAAAACACATACAGATCGGGCAGCCCGTTGTCGCGGCGCAAGTAGCTCTTGACGCGCTCGATGCCCGAAAAGACGTCCTTCTCGACGCGCATGTCGGCAAAGATCCCGCGCTCTTCGAACAGCTCCGCGACCGACTTTTCGGCGGCGAGCGTGCGCTGTCCCGCGGCGGAATCGATGAGCGCCTCCACCCGTCCGCGCCCGTCGCGCTTCCACCCGAGCGCGTCCGCAAGGCGCAAAATGGCGGCAGCGTGGTAGTCGATATCGCGCCCCGCCGCATAGTGCTCGGCGACGACGTAGACGTTCCCGTCAAAGTCGACCGCGTAAAAATGTGCCGAGAGCGGGTTTTTGAGGCCCGGGTCGATGGCGATGCCCGCCTGCCAGGACGCGGGCACGGGGAACGGCTCGATGACGTGAACGCGCTCGTCGAATTCGGAGTAGACAAGCCCCTCCCGCGCGGCAAACCTGCCATAGCGCCTGCTCTCGAGCGTCGCCGCGTCCATCGTCGCCGTGAGCATGGCGATCTCCTTTTTGGAGAGGTAGGGATTGTCCGCCCACTCCATGAACTCGTACCACACCTCGGGGTTGCCGCCGCGGTTGAGGTAGATCTCCTCGTACACGAAGGTCAGCCCCTTCAAAGGGGTCATCGTCCCGAAGATATCCCCCTCGCGGTCAATGACGCGCATGAGGCACTCCTCGTAGATGTCGCGGGGCGGCTCCTCATCGAACCAGACAAAGTCGAGCGAACTGCCCTGAAAGCGCTCCCTGCCCTGGTCGCAGCTCTTGAAGCCGATGACGCTCGTGCCGCCGAACACATTTTTGACGACGATCTGGTCGACGATGCCCGCCGCGGGGTTGTCCTTTCTGCCGCTCACCATCACGATATCGGCGATCTGATCGGGCCGCAGGTAGTAGAGGATCTTCTTCTGCGCGACGTCGCGCTGCACCTGCAGGGTGGGCGACACCACCCAGCCGAACACGTTCCTGCGGTTTTTGCGGTAGGGATGGTTGCCGCGCGCCATCCACACCGCCTCCACGGCGCCGCACTCCGTCTTTCCCGAACGGTTGCCGCCGAACACCCAGCGATTGCGCTTTCTGCACTTATGAAAGGCGAGCTGCTTTTTGTGCTTTTTCCTGCCCGTATTGTATGCCGCAAGATGATCCGCCGCCCGCCGCGCCGCGATCTCCCGCTCCACGGCGCGCAGTTTCAGCGATAATTCGTTTTCATTCGTCAAAACTCTCCCCCTCCCGCACCCCGGAACGCGCTACCATAGCGCTTATGAAACGATTGATCTTTCTCCTCCTGCTGCTGGCGGCGCTCTGCGGCGCGGGGGGCAGATGTGCTGCCGCCGCCGAGGGGCAGGGCGAATACGCCGTCGCCGTCGGAGACGTGTGGTTCTATACCGCCGCAGACGAGAGCGCCGCGCTCTTTCTGCTGCCCGAGACCTACTATGTGCGCGTGCTCGACCGGGGCGAGACGTTCTGCACGGTGGAATACCAGCAGGACGACGCGCCCTACAAAAAGCTCCTCGGCTACTGCCGCACGGACGCGCTCACCTTCGTGGACTTCGTTCCCGTGCGCCCCTATCTGCGCAAGCAGATCACGGTGACCTTTTCTCTGCCCGACGGCGGAGAACTCGGCACCCCCTCGCTGACCACCTGGGAGCGCACCTACGTCTACTACGGCGACCGCTACGAGGGCGACCAACTCTATCTGTATGTCCTGTGCGACGGCACCTTCGGCTACATCCCCGCCGACGCCCCGCCCGAATACGAGCACAACGTCGACTACCTGCAGGATACCTCCGCCGAAGCGGAGCCGCCCGCCGCCCCTTCCTCCTTCGGAACGGTGCAGATCGTCGTCATCGTCCTCGCCTGCGTCGCCGCCGTCGCGGTCGCCGTCATTTTGCTGCGCGGCAAGCGCCCGCCCCGCGAACAGCAGGAATTCTGAACGCCCCCGAACACCAGCCCGCACCGCTCCCGCCGCGCCGTCACGGCGCTCTCCCGCCCGTCGCAGATGGCGCGCAGGAGCTTTGCGAAGGGCGCGTATCCCGCAAACGCCTCCGCATACGCCTGCTGCGTCCACCCCAGCGCGGCAAATTCGCCCGCCGCCTTGCGCAAAAGCGCGCTCTGCCGACGGAAATACGTCCGCTCCGAACAGGGCACGACGTGCCCGCCGTACGCGCGCAGCATCTTTTTGCGGCGAAAATACCGGTACTCGAGCAAAAACAGCTCCTCCCCGGAACACTGCGCCAAAAACGCGTCCGCCGCCTCCTTGACGCGCAGCAGCCGCAGCCGCACGGCAAGCTCCTCCGTCACCCGCTCCATCTCCTCGAGCGCCCCGCGGCGCGAACGGAAGGAGAGAAGGGCACGGTTCTCCGCCGCAACGCCCGCCGCCTCCGCAAGCGACGCAAGGTGCGGGTATGCGTACAGAATGACTTTGACATATTCGTAAGCCATCGGTGCCTCCTTCCTCGTCCGCGCCCCGGCGAACGAAATCCGAACATTTGTTTGTATTTTTATCATACCATTGAATGTTGACAGACGTCTGCCTGTATGTCAAAAAATTTTCCGAAAAAGATATGATTTTTTTCGGGAAAATCGGGGGGCGGCGCCGCGCGAACGCGCGGCGCCGCCCCTTCGGCTCATGAAATTTTTTTCGAGAAGGTTGCGATGAGCAATTGTCTTTTTCGCGCGCGCATGGTATAATGAATGCATGACGATCGGAAAAAGCACGGGCGCCGCGCTCGCCCTCCTGCTCGTATGCGGGACGGTGTGCGCCGCGATCCCGCAGATGACAGTTTCACCCCGGACGCTTGCGGCAGAGGCGGCAGAGACGGAACAGGCGGCAGTCCTCACGCAGGAGAATGCCTCTCTCTTCCTGCCCGAGACGTACGAACAGTACCTCGGGCTGGAGACGCCTGCCGACGCCGCCGTCACCGACCGCTACGTCGCCGTTGCGGACGGAAGAACGCTCTATCTCTACGAGCGCGGCACGCAGTCCTACCGTTCCTACACGGCGGACGCGACCATCACCAAGATCCAGTTTTCGGGCGACCGCCTGTACTTCACCCAACGCGGCACCTCCAACTCCTTCTGGTACTACGACTGCACGACGGACACGGCGCAGCGCATCGACCCGCTCAACTGTTCCACCTTCCTCATCGTGGAAAATACCCTGTACACGGCGGTCATTGCGGGCAGCCAGATGACGCTCGCGCAGCGCAGCCTCGACGACCTCGAGAGCGACGGCGTCTCGCTCGGCACCCTCTCCACGGGAACGGAGCCCTGGCTCACCTGGGCGAACAACTCCCTCTACTGCGTCGTGGGCGCGACCATCTACTTCTCGGACAGCAGCGGAATGTTCGACGACCGCAACGGCTACTACATCGGCGAATTCGCGCAGACCACCGACATCTCCTCCGTCTGCTCGGACGGAACGGCGCTCTACTTCTCCTCCGCGGCGGGCTTCTTCCGCCGGGAGACCTCCGCAGGCGCGTCGCCCGTTCTCCTCTCCGACGATCCCGCGATGTGCGGCATCTCCGCGCTCACCTATGAAAACGGCGCCATCTACGGCATCCGCGGCACGTCCGTCCACAAGATCGAAGTGACGCAGACGTCCGCCGCCTTCACCGACTACGAGATCGCCGCCGCGTCCTCCTCCCTCAACCGCCTCTCGGATGCCTCCGACACGGCGCGCGCGGGCGAACTGCTGGTGACGGCGGATACGGGCAACGCCCGCGTGAGCGTCTACAACATGACGACGCACGAATACGCCGCCATCGCCTGCGAGACGGCGCCCTCCCTCGTCGCCACCGACGGCGAGACGATCGCCTATGCCTCGGGCGCGCAGGTGTACACCTGCGACTATGCGGCGGGCGAGACCGCCTTCACCTCGGCGGAACTGTCGGGCGCCAACATTGCGGGGATCGCCGTCGTCTACGGCGAGACCTACTACATCAAGGGCAACGGCACGCGCGGCGTCGCGGGCGGCACGACGGTGGAAGTGGGCAGCGCCATTCCGACGGGGCTGACCGCCGACATCTACGGCAATCTGTACGTCTCCTATGCGAGCGGCAACGCCTTCTCCTTTACGGAGGAAGAATTTCTTTCGGGCGGCGCAGGCACCGACACCGGCATCCCCGTTCCCGCCGGCGCGCGCTCGCTGAAAGCAGACTTCGAGGGCAGCCTCTACTACCTCTTAAGCGGCGATCTGTACCGCAACGGCACCCTCTTCGCCTCCGTCGACGGAAGCGGATTCGTATACGGCGGCAGCAGCACACGCCCGCTCTCCTTCGCGCTCGGCTTTGAGGACGACGCCGTCTACTTCAACTTCGGCGACTACGTCGTCGTCAGCAACAAGAGCACCGAACTTGCGCCCGGCCCCCTGTCGGGCATCCCCACGCTCGGGGAGATCGCGGAGGACGGTGCGCGGCAGGCGACCTTCTCGCTGCACGAAGCGGACGGTCTGATCGCCACCGTCGCCGCGCGCTCGGTGGGCATCGATACCGACCTCGCCGCCTTCCGCGATTCGCAGAGTGCCTACTTCCCCTACCGCGGCTACGGCCGCTCGGTGGAGGAGCGCAGCGGGCTGCTGCTCGCCGCGACCTCGGCGGAGGCGGGCGGCTATTCGCTCATCGCCTTCCCCGAAGAGGACGGCAGCTACACCGCCCGGCTGTACCGCTCGGACGCGGTCACCGTGCAGTCCTCCCCCCTTCGCGAGGAGCAGGCGCAGCGCTGGATCACCAACGACGTGTGCGTCTCCTACGCGCCCTGCCTCGAGTCGGGCAGTCCCGCTCTTGCGATCGGAACGCTCGCGCGCGGCACGCGCGTGACGACGGTGGGCTATCTCACCGCGCCCGACCGCGAATACGCCCTCGTCGAATATGAGAGCGAAACGAGAGAGACCGCGCGCGGCTGGGTTCCCGCCTCCTATCTCTCCCCCGTCTCCGCCTCCCCCGAGGAGGGCGACGACTACCTGTTCGCCTATCTGCGGGCGAGCGACGAAGGCGTCCTGTTCACGGCGGAGGACGGCACGCAGAAGAACGTCACCGAGCGCGTACAGGTGCGCCTGTACACGAACGGCGACGGCACCTACACGGCGCAGCTCGTCGACGATCCCGCCTTCACGGCGGTCGTGACCGAAGAGATGCTCGACCGCGACAACGCGGAAGTGCTGCGCATCTCGCTCATCATCATCCTCACGGTGCTCGCGCTCGTCATCGTCGGCGTGTATCTCTTTCTGCTTCCCTGGGAAAAATATAAAAAATCGCGCAAATAATTTTCCGCGCCCCCGTTGACAACCGTCAAAAAGTGTAGTATTTTATAACCGTGAAGGGGCACGTTGCGCACCCTTCCGAAATCAAAACGATCAAAAGGAATGAAGCTATGGCAACCTATCTCTCTCCGCTCGCGCCGCAGCGCGCCGACCCCTATCTCTGCAAGTACAACGGCAAGTATTACTTCACGGCGACCTGCCCGCTCTACGACCGCATCGAACTCTCCTGCGCCGACACGGTGAACGGCATCGCGACCGCTCCCGCGCGCACCGTCTGGATGAAGCACGACACGGGCGCGCTCGCCTCTCACATCTGGGCGCCCGAACTGCACTACGTGATGGGCAAATGGGTGATCTACTTCGCCGCAGGGCATCAGCCCGACGTCTGGGACATCCGCCCCTACGCGCTCATCTGCAAGGGAGACGACCCCATGACGGACGACTGGGGAGACGCCTTCCCCATGCAGCCCGCCGACAACGACCCCTATCCCTTCACCGACTTTTCGCTCGACATGACGGTGTTTGAGAACAAGGGCAGATGGTATGCGATCTGGGCGCAGAAATTCGGCTGCTCCCGCGCGCCGACGCCCATCTCCGACCTGCTCATCGCCGAGCTGGAGACGCCCACCAAACTCAAGACGGTGTTCGTCCGCATCACCTCTCCCGACTACGATTGGGAGCGCGACGGCGGCTTCTGGGTCAACGAAGGCCCCGCCATCCTGCACTGCCCCGAGACGAAGGGCAGGATCTACATGACCTACTCTGCCTCCGCGACGGGCGCCTGCTACTGCATGGGAATGCTCTCTGCGGACGAAAATGCCGACCTGCTCGATCCGAGAAGCTGGTCGAAGGAGCGCCGGCCCGTTCTCAAGACGGATGCAAAGCGCAAGGTGTTCGGCCCCGGGCACAACACCTTCGTGCGCGGCGACGAGGACGAAGTGCTCACCCTTCTGCACTTCCGCGACTATGAGAAGATCGTCGGCGACCCGCTCGACGACCACAACCGCCATGCACACGTCCTCAAGGTGCAGTTTGAAGAGAGCGGCCGCCCCGTCTTCTCCCTCGAAGGCGCCTCCCTCTACAATACCCCCTACGAGAACGAAAAACAAAAGGGCATCAACGCAGACCTCTGAACAAAAAAAACGGCTCCCCGGAGCCGTTTTTTTTGATGCCTTCTATCTGCCGATGATCTCCTTGTACGCCTTCCCCAGCCGGTAGCGCGCGACGTTGAGCACGTTCCCGTCCCGGTCGACGGCGCGTTCGCAGGTAAACCAGTCGGGATGGCGCAGCGCCTTGACCGCCATGTCATCCCAGATATAGCTCCCCTTTTCGCCCGAGACAAAGGTCATCTCCCGCGCCCGCCGCACGATCGCGGAGAGCAGATCCTCCCCCTCCGGCGGATCGTCCTGCACGTTGAGGCAGGGCACGCGGCAGGTGTCCATCGTCACCGCCGTATGCGCATATGCGCGCACGACCTCGGAAAACGCCCGCCTGTCCAGCGCGTGATTGAACTCATACCCGTGAAAATTCGGCTCCTCGGCGATGTTTCCGCCCATAAAGACCAACCGGCGCGGCGCTTTGCGCGCGAGCATCACGGGAAGGAGCGTCATCGGCCCCAGGCTCAGCAGATCGTACTCCCCCGAAAAACCGGAGAGCCAATCGTCAAACCCCTGCACGGGTGCGGAAAATCCCGCATCGTCTTCAAACAGATCGCCCATGCCGTCGCCGCCGTGGATGTCCTTTAAGAACTCGAAGGGCTGTTCCTTCTCTCGCGTATCCACCACCGTCAGCGGCACGGTCGCAAAGGGCAGGTGCGCGACGAGCTTTTTCGCATTTTGAAGCGCGACGTCGGGCGGCACGTTCCCGCCGATGGCGACGAGCGCCGCCGCCTCGTATCCGTCCGCCTTCGCGTGCGCGAGCGCGTCGACGGTCGCCGCCGCGTCGTCCAGACCGTAATCGCAAAACAAGACAAGTTTCATATCCGCATTATAGCACGGCGCGCCCCTTTTTTCAAGGGGCGCGCCGCAGATTTTCTTCACATGATGTTGTTGACCGTGCGCGGGAAGAGCACGACGTCGCGGATGTTCTCCATGCCCGTGACGTACATGACGAAGCGATCGAAGCCCAGCCCGAACCCGCCGTGGGGCGCCGTTCCGAACTTTCTCAGATCGAGGTACTGCCGGTAGGCGGCGATGTCCATGCCGCGCGCCTGCATCGCGGCGAGCAGCTTGTCGGGATCCGCCTCGCGCTCGCTCCCGCCGATGATCTCGCCGATGCCGGGCACGAGCAGATCGGTCGCCGCGACCGTCTTGCCGTCGGCATTCTGCTTCATGTAGAAGGACTTGATCTCCTTCGGGTAGTTGGTGACGAACACCGGCTTTTTGAACACCTTCTCGGTGAGGTACCGCTCGTGTTCGGTCTGCAGGTCGCACCCCCATTCGACGGGGAACTGGAAGTTCTCGTCCGCCTTCTTCAACAGCTCGATCGCCTCGGTGTATTCGAGCACCGCAAACTTGCTCTCCACGATGTTGGCGAGCTTCTCCTTCAGCCCGGGCTCGACGAACTTCTCGAAGAAATCCATCTCGTCG
The DNA here is from genome assembly GCA_944367415.1 of uncultured Clostridia bacterium. Classification (GTDB taxonomy): domain Bacteria; phylum Bacillota; class Clostridia; order Christensenellales; family Borkfalkiaceae; genus Gallimonas. The sequence goes on from CALVWN010000006.1 coordinate 12,756, forward strand.
GGGCATTCCTCGAGCACGGCGCGCACGACGTACTTGATCATTGCCTCCGCAAGCTCCATGACCTCGGGCAGCTCGGCAAAGACGATCTCCGGCTCGACGTGCCAGAACTCGGCGAGGTGGCGGGTCGTGTTGGAGTTCTCGGCGCGGAAGGAGGGGCCGAAGGTATAGATCTTGCCGAACGCCATCGCCGCGACCTCCCCTTCGAGCTGACCGGAGACGGAGAGCCCCGCCTTCTGCCCGAAGAAGTCGTCCTTATAGTACGCCGCCTCGCTCTCGTACTTCGCGTTCCACGGCTGCGTGGTCACGCGGAACATCTCGCCCGCGCCCTCGCAGTCGCTCGCCGTGATGAGCGGCGTATGCACATAGTAGAACCTGTTCTCGTGGAAGAAGCGGTGGATCGCCTGCGCCGCCACGCTGCGCACGCGGAAGACGGCGGAGAAGGTGTTCGTCCGCAGCCGCAGATGGGGAATGGTGCGCAAAAACTCGAGCGTGGTGCGCTTTTTCTGAATGGGATAGTCGCCGGGGCACTTGCCGAGCAGCGTGACCGACTCGGCATTCAGCTCCGCGCCCTCCCCCTTGAACGCCTTGACGACGACGCCCGTCGCCGCGATGGACGCGCCGCACTTGGTACATTCGGGGTCGAGTTCGAACTTGGACTTATCCACGACCACCTGCAGGCGGGAAAAGCTCGAGCCGTCCGTCACTTCCAGAAAGGCGACCGCCGCCGAATCGCGCGCCGTGCGCACCCAGCCGCAGACGGTCACTTTGCTCCCGAGGAGCGTCTTGTCCTGTAAAATGTTTGCAATGTCGATATGTTTCATGGTAAAAAACCTCTTATTTCACAAGTACGCAGGCGCTGCAGGCAGGCATCCTTCCGCCTTCCGGCACGCCGCCAACGCAAAACAGCACCTTCCCCGTCAGCGGGAAGGGAACTTCCTCCTCCCGGTCTGCAGGATTGAGCGCAACGACGATGCGCTCGCCCTCCGCCGCCCGCTCGTAGACGAAGGGATATTTCCCCTTTTCGGCATAGAGAGGCGTGAACGCGCCGAACGACTGCAGCGCCCTGTGCGCCCTGCGCAGCGCAAGCAGCTCCTTCACCGCATGCAGAAGGGATGTTTCATCCCCCTCCTGCTCCGCGACGGTGGGTGCGTCGGCACGCCTGTCAAACGGGATATAGGAGGTCGCCGAGGAGGTAAACCCGAACCCGCTCCCCTTTTTCCACTGCATGGGCGAGCGTGAACCGGTGCGGTCATAGCCGCCCTCCACCGAAGTAAGCCCCTCGAGATAGCGCATCCCGATCTCGTCGCCGTAGTAGAGGAAGGGCGCGCCCGGCATGGTCAAAAGAAACGCAAAGCAGATCTTCAGATCGCGCATATCCCTGCCGCGCGCAAGGCGGGGCATATCGTGGTTGCCCGACGGGAGGCAGATCAGCCCCTTGCCCTCGGTGGACGCGAGATCCGCCGAATAGGCGTCGAGAAAGACGGTGATGTCCCCCTTCCCCTCCCTGGAGAAGAAGGGATGCTCGCTGCGGAAGAGCGACGTATAGGCGGGCGGGCCGAAGTGCAGCATGAAATCCATGTGGAAGCCGCCCGCAATGGACTCCTTGGGGACGCCCCACTCCGAGACCATCGCGCAGTCCGGATATTCCTTCTCCAGAAAGGCGCGGAAATCCTGCCAGAGGCGGATATTTGCGGGATGACCTGCGTCATCCTCCTTGACAAGGCTCGCCGCCATGTCGACGCGGAAGCCGTCCGCGCCCAGGTCGAGCCAGAAGCGCATGACGTCCTTGATCGCCTCGCGCGTCGCAAGCGCGGCGGGGCTGTCCGCCGGACACTGCCATGCGCGTTCAGGATGCGCATAGCCGTAGTTGAGAGCAGGCTGATGGGAAAAGAAGTTGACGACCGCGCTGCCGTTGCGGTCGGAAATACCGCGCAGCGTTGCCGCCTCGCCCGCGCCCTCCCAGACGCTGTTCGTCCACACATAGCGGTCGGAGTATTCGTTCCGCTCCGCCCGCATGGACGCCCTGAACCACGCGTGGTCGATCGAGGTGTGCCCGGGCACGAGATCGATGAGAACGTGCATCCCGCGCCGGTGCGCCTCCTCGAAGAAGCGCCTTGCATCCTCGTTGGTGCCGTAGCGCGGCGCGATCTTTTTGTAGTCGCGCACGTCATACCCGGCGTCGCCGAAGGGCGAGTCGTACCACGGATTCACCCAGATCGCATTGCACCCGAGTTCCCTGATATAGTCGAGACGGGCGATCATGCCGGGAATATCGCCGATCCCGTCGCCGTTCGAATCCTGAAAGGACTGCGGATAGATCTCATAGAACACGGCATCGCCCAGCCATGCGGGAAGCGAACCCATACCCATTCCTCCTTTTTGCCGCCCGGCGATCAGTATGCCCTTGCAAAGATGACGGTGCTCTCCGCCTTCTTTCCGCAGACGATGCATTTTTCGTGCGTGTTTTCCTTGTCGAGCACGCGGGCGGTCGCCTGCGCGAACTCCTTGACTTTGTCCTCGCATTCGCGGCAGCCGCACCAGCCGGCGCGCACGAACTTGCCGCCGTCCACGCCCGCCAGCAACTCATCGAGCGTCTCCGCGTCGACGATGCGTGCATCCATGCGCGCCTTTGCGCGCTCGTACATCTTCTCCGAAATGTCGGAGAGCAGCGCTCTGACGGTGTTTTCCGCATCCGCAAGCGCGCACTCCGTCTTTTCCAGCGTGTCGCGGCGGAACAGCAGGCACTTGCCCGCCTCCAGGTCGCGGGGGCCGAGTTCGATGCGGACGGGAACGCCCTTCATCTCCCACTCGTTGAACTTCCAGCCGGGGGAATTTTCCGAATCGTCCAGAATGACGCGCACGCCGGCAGCCGCAAGACGGTCTTTGAGCGCGCGGCACGCCTCCATGACGCCCTCTTTCTTGGACGCGATGGGCACGATGACCGCCTGCACGGGCGCGACGACGGGCGGCATGACAAGCCCGCGCTTGTCGCCGTGCGTCATGATGATGGCGCCGATAAGGCGGGTGGAGACGCCGAACGACGTCGTATAGCCGTACTTGAGCGCGCCGTCCTTGTCAAGGAACTTGATGTCGAACGCCTTGGAAAAGTTCTGCCCGAGATAGTGCGTGGTACCCGCCTGCAGGCTCTTGCCGTCATGCATCATCGCCTCCATGCCGAAGGTCGCGACGGCGCCCGCAAACTTCTCCTTCTCCGTCTTGCGCCCCGTCAGAACGGGCATCGCGAGACAGGTCTTTGCAAACTCCTCATAGACGGCGAGCATCCTGAGCGTCATCTCCATCGCCTCCTCCTCGGACGCGTGGACGGTATGCCCCTCCTGCCACAAAAATTCGCTCGTGCGCAGGAAAGGCCGGGTGGTCTTCTCCCACCGCATGACGTTCGCCCACTGGTTCATGAGCACGGGCAGATCGCGGTAGGACTGGATCCACTTGGAATACATACTGCCGATGATGGTCTCCGACGTGGGACGGATGCAGAGCGGCTCCGCAAGTTTCTCCCCGCCCGCGTGCGTGACGACGGCGACTTCGGGGGCGAACCCTTCGACGTGCTCCGCCTCCTTGGTCATAAAACTCATGGGGATGAGCAGCGGGAAGTACGCGTTCTCGATGCCCGCCGCACGGAAGCGGTCGTTCATCTCCCTTTGAATGTTCTCCCAGATCGCATATCCGTAGGGACGAATGACCATCGTGCCCTTGACGGGGCCGTAGTCGACGAGCTTGGTCTTGATGACCACGTCGGTGTACCACTGCGGAAAATCGGTGTCAATATCCGCGATCTGCTCCACAAAATTATCCTTTGCCATGTTCTGCTCCAAAACGGCGCCAATGTGGCGCCCATCAATGAAAAGAGATATGGCTATTATACCATATCTCGCCTCATTCGTCCAATGTTTGCGGGGGAATTTTGCGCCCGCCCCCGAAAATTCTTGCAAAGACGGGGAATAATACAACTACGCTCACGGCGGCGCACAGTGTCTGCGGGATCATCGCCAGCAGCCCCGTATAAAAATACCCGAGCGCCGCATCCGGAGTATAGCCGTAAAAGAGCGGCGTCAGCACATCGTCCAGAAGGGTAAAAAAGACGGTAAAGAACGCGGCGCACGCCGCCAACGTCGCCGCGCGCACCTCCCGCTTTCCCGCGAGCAGCCCGCCCCACAGGAGGAGCAGCGCGCACGCAACGGCAAAGAGCGCCCACGCGGCGCCCCGGAGCCCCGGAAGAAGGGAGGCGCTCAGGGGGATCTGCGCCAACGCGACGGCAAGCGCGCCCGCCGCGACCGGCACGAGCAGCGCGGGGCACACCCATGCGGCGATCCTCCGCCCCGCCGTTCCGAAAAAGAGCGCAAAGAGATTGAAATAGATGAGATAGAGCAGGATGACGTTGGGGTAGAACCCGAACAGGAAACATCTCAGAAGAGAGAATGAAGTCGCGGCAAGCATCCCGCACTTCCAACCGAAAACGACGCAGAAGGATAACAGCAGTGCCGTGACTATCTCCACGCCCGGCACGAAGGAGAGCACGAACTGCGCGACGAGCAGCAGCGCGCACATGACCGCCGAGAGAGCGATCTGCTGCGACGGGCGCATGGCGCGCCCCCGCGCGGCGTTATGCGACGGAAGTCCGGATGAGCGCATACAGCTCCCCTTCGACGAGCGGAAGCCCCGACACGCCGTAGGAGGCACTTGCAAGCGTCCGCCCGTCATACTCCCACGTTCCGTACGAGGCGTCCGAATAGGAGACGCCGTCCAGCGTTCCCAGCGTCGTGTAGAGCGCCCAATAGTTCTCCGCATCCGCCTCGACGCCGTTGAGAGAGGTGAGGTAGAACCCGTACTCCGACTGCGTGCCGTCGAAGGCGATCTCGCCGTTTTGTTCAAAAATGCAGAGGACGTCATAGAGATTTTTGTCCATATCCCCCTCCGTCACGCGGACGACGAGGCGGGTGCCGTCGCTTTCGAGAAGCTCCGCCCGCGCATTGCCCATCCCCGCCGACGGCGTGCAGGCGGCAAACGCAATACATAAGAGGGCGGCGCCCGCCGCCCCCGCAATTTTTGCAAACCAATGTTTCATATCATCCTCCTTCGCCGCACCGCGGATAGAATGATCTTTATCAATAAATTCGGTCAAGCACTTTTCCGCCAACGGGAAGTTGTTCCGTTCGGCGCACGCGCACAGCGCACCGCGCTGATGCGCATCACGTGCGCCTCACCCCTCAAAGAGGGAGACTTGGAACAAGGTTATAAATCACGCCGCAAGCAGGGTTCCCCTGCGCCTCGTCGCGATAAGGGACAGAATGGCTCCCTCTCCGAGGGAGCTGGCGCGGAGCGCCTGAGGGAGTTGTTTCGCAAAAATCTTTGCAAGCAAATCTTTTGCGAGTGTTTATAGAATACTCGCGCAAGCAGGGTTCCCCTGCGCTGTGGGACTCAATTTGCGCATACCTGCGCACGTCGCGGCGAGGCAAATTTCTTGAGAAATCCGGCAAGCCGAATTTCTCACCTTTCCCGCCTGCCGCTCCTCTCTCGCAAAAATCTTTGCTACGCAAATATTTTTGCGAATTAAATAATGACGCAAGCAAAACCGCGTTTTGCGCTGCGGGACTCAATTTGCGCATACCTGCACTTACGGGGAAAGGGTGAATGCGGGCGCAGCAGATTGTTAAGCCCCGAGGTGCGCCCGCAGAGGGAAAACGAGAAGGAGCCGCGCCAAAGGCGCTGTCCCTTCGGCGTTTTCCATAAAACTCACGGCAAAGATTTTCGCCTTTGCGAAAAGATTTGCGTGAATTTGCTTTCGGCGTTTTCCCTAAAACTCACGGAATTTATCCGAGCCTTTGCTCGGAGAAATTCGTGAACTCTTTTCTGCGGAAAGGTGAGGCGGCGCGGGCTATGACTGTTGCGAATTCAGCGCCGCCGAGGAAAACCGACGGTCAAGCATTGCGCGCCCGTGGGTTTTCCTCCCCCCTCACGAGATTTCTTTTTGTCAGTTCAAAAAGAAATCTGTGAACTCCCTTAAAACTCATTCCTCAGCGACTTGGTAAAATACCCGAGCGCGAAGGCATTGGGGCCGAGATGGGAGCCGATCACAGGCCCCATGATCTGAACGTGGGGCTGAATGCCGAAGCGCTCGATGACATACGCCTCCAGCTCTTTGGCGGCAGGTTCGTTGTCGGTATGCACGATAAAGACGTGCTTCGGCTCGGAAGGCCCCTCCTTTTCCATCTTCGCCTTGATGAAGGCGATCGCCTTCTTGGTGCCCTTCACCTTGTCGATGACGGTGAGCTTGCCCGCATTGTCGAAGGTGAGCACGGGCTTGATGTTGAGCATGGTGCCGATGGTAGCGCTCGCCGCCCCCACTCTGCCGCCGCGGCGCAGATACTTCAGATCGTCCGCAATGACGAAATGCTGCAGATGCAGCCGCAGCCCGTTGACATAGTCATAGGTCTCCTGCGCCGTCTTGCCCGCGTTGCGGCAGGCGAGCGCCTGTTCGACGAGCGCGCCCTGTCCGACGGTCGCGGTCAGCGGATCGACGACAAACACCCTGAACTTCGGGAACTCCTTCTTCACGTCCTCCGCCGCCTTTGCGGCGACGTCCTTGGTGGGCGACAGCCCCGACGAGATCGTGAAATGCACGACGTCCTCCGCGCCCTCTCGGGCAAGCTTGAGGAAATGCTCGTAGTGCGACTCATAGTTGAGCATCGACGTGCGGGAGAATGCCCCCGCGCGCAGTTCGTTGTAGAAGTCGACGTACTGCCGGTACTGCGTGAAGTTATCGAGATGATCTTCGAGCTTGCCGTCCTTTTCCACCGTGAAGGTGAGCGGAACAAACTTGATGTCGTTCTCGACGATGAAATCGTGGTACAGATCGCACGTCGAATCCGTCGAAAGGGTAAATTTTTGCATAGGACACTCTCCGAATATTTTCTTTCAGTATATCACAAAAATGTGATAACCGCAATATTTTTTCGAAAAAAGTATTCTTTTTTACAAAAAGGTCTTGAAAAATGCCCTCCGAATCGGTATAATATTGGCATACGGGCAGATGCGGCGGCGCTCGCGCGCACGCATCGACAATATTGTCCGCGGGGGGATTATGACCGAACAGGAATTTTTGAACTTGCGCAACGGCACGGACGTGCGCGGAACCGCCCTTGCGGGGGTGGAGAACGACCCCGTGACGCTGACCGACGAAGCGGTGCTCGCCATCGCGAAGGCGTTCTTCGTCTGGGCGAAGAACAAGACGGGGCTGGAGCGCCCCACGCTCGCCGTCGGGCACGACTCGCGGCTGTCGGCAGAACATCTCTGCCGGCTCGTCACGGAAGGATACACCTCCTGCGGCGGCGACGTCATCGAGACGGGGCTCTCGTCCACGCCCTCCATGTTTATGCTTCTGCAGGATGACTTCGGCGCGGACGTCTCCGTCATGATCACGGCGAGCCACCTGCCCTGGCAGAAGAACGGGCTGAAATTCTTTGCCAAAGACGGCGGGCTGGAGGGCAGCGACGTCGCCGACATCCTGCGCATCGCCGCGAAGGGAGACTTCCCCTCCGGCACGGGAAGGGTGACAAAAAAGCGCTATCTCGACAAATACGCCGCCGACCTTGTGGAAAAGGTCAGACGGGCAGTCGGCTCGGACAAGCCGCTCGCGGGCAAGCGCATCCTCGTCGACGCGGGCAACGGCGCGGGCGGATTCTACGTCGACCTCGTCTTGAAGCCGCTCGGCGCGGACACGACGGGTTCGCAATTTTTAGACCCCGACGGACGCTTCCCCAACCACATCCCCAACCCCGAGAACGAGACGGCGATGCAGTCCGTCTGCGCGGCGGTCGTAAAAAGTCACGCGGACTTCGGCATCATCTTCGACACCGACGTCGACCGGGCGGGCGCCGTCGCCCCGGACGGGGAGGAGATCAACCGCAACCGCCTCATCGCACTCATCTCCGCCATCCTTCTGGAGGAAAAGAAGGGCGTCATCGTCACCTACTCAGTGACGAGCGCCGGGCTTGCGGCGTTCATCCGCGCCCACGGCGGCGTCCACCGCAGATTCAAGCGCGGCTACAAGAACGTCATCAATGAGGCAAAGCGCCTCAACGCCGAGGGGCAGTATTCCCCTCTCGCCATCGAGACGAGCGGCCACGCCGCGCTCAAGGAAAATTATTTTCTCGACGACGGCGCCTACCTCGTCACCCGTCTCCTCATCGCGCTCGCAAAGCGCGCTCGGGAGGGAAAAGATCTCATGTCCCTCATCGCCGACCTTCCCGAACCTGCGGAAGCGGCGGAAGTGCGGCTCTCGTTCACGCCCGGATGCGACTTCAAGACGCTGGGCGCGGGCGTCATCGCGGACTTCACGAAGTACGCCGAGGAGACGCCCGGACTTTCGCTCGCCCCCGATAACTGTGAAGGCGTGCGCGTGAACTTCGCAAAGGACGCGGGCGACGGCTGGGCGCTCCTGCGCATGAGCCTGCACGAGCCCATCCTTCCCGTCAACGCGGAGAGCAACGAACAGGGCGGCAGCAAGCGCATCCTGCGCACGCTCGCCGATTTCCTCTCCAAATACCCCTTCCTCAATCTCGACACCCTGAAAAAACAATTATAAAAATCAAGTAAGGAGAACGCAATCATGAAAGAAGTCAAACAGACGACCATCAACGCCATCCGCATCCTCTCCGCGGAGGCGATCCAGAAGGCAAATTCCGGCCATCCGGGCCTCCCCATCGGCTCCGCGCCCATCGCCTACACGCTCTGGCAGGAGTTTCTGAAATTCAACAACGAAGACCCCAAGTGGGACGACAGAGACCGCTTTATCCTCTCCGCGGGGCACGGCTCCATGCTCGACTATTCCCTGCTCTATCTCTACGGCTACGGGCTCACGAAGGAAGACCTCATGAACTTCCGTCAGCTCGGCTCCAAGACGCCCGGACATCCCGAATACGGCCACACCGTCGGCATCGAAACGACGACCGGCCCCCTCGGACAGGGCATCGCGAACGCCGTCGGCATGGCGGTCGCGGAGGCGCACCTCGCGGCGGTGTTCAATCGTGAAGGCTTCCCCGTCGTCGACCACTACACCTATGCACTGTGCGGCGACGGCTGTCTCGAGGAGGGCATCTCCTACGAGGCGTGCTCCTTTGCGGGAACGCACGAACTCGGCAAACTCATCCTCTTCTACGACGACAACGACATCACCATCGAGGGCGACACGGACATCACCTTCAAGGAGGACGTCGCGGAGCGCTTCAAGGCGCAGAACTGGCAGGTACTCAAAGTCGATCTCGTCGCCAATCCCGACGACGTCGATCTGATCGCCGACGCCATCAAGAAGGCGAAGAAGGAGACGAAGAAGCCCTCCATCATCATCTGCAAGACCAAGATCGGCTACGGCACCCCGCTCGAGGGCAGCCACAAGTGCCACGGCTCCCCTCTGGGCGTCGAGAACCTGCAAAAGACCAAGGAGCGCTTCGGCTGGACGTGCGCGCCCTTCGAAGTGCCCGACGAAGTGTTCGAACACACCGCCAAGGCGGGAAAGCGCGGCGCAAAGAAGGAGAGCGAATGGAAGGAGATGTTCGCCGAATACGAGAAGCAGTATCCCGAACTCGCCGCGGCATACAAGGCGGCGATGCGCGGCGACATGGTCGATCTCACCAAGGTCGACGACCTCATGAAGTTTGACAAGCCGATGGCGACCCGCCAGACCTCCGCGACGGTGCTCAACAAGATCGCGGCGCTCGTTCCCAGCCTCATGGGCGGTTCGGCGGATCTCGCGCCCTCCAACCTCTCCGACATGAAGGACACCGATACCGTCAAGTACGGCAACTTCTCGGCAAACGACAAGAGCGGCAGGAATATGCACTTCGGCATCCGCGAGCACGCGATGGCGGCGATCACCAACGGCATGCAGCTCCACGGCGGCCTCAGATGCTACTGCGCGACCTTCTTCATCTTCTCCGACTACTGCAAGCACGCGATGCGCCTCTCCGCGCTCATGAACATCCCCGTCATCTATATCCTGACGCACGACTCCATCGGCGTCGGCGAGGACGGGCCCACGCATGAGCCCGTCGAGCAGCTCATCGCGCTCCGCTCCATCCCCAACATGAAGGTGTACCGTCCCGCAGACGGCAAGGAGACGGCGGCGGCGTGGATCTCCGCGCTCACGGGCACGGCGCCCACCGCGCTCGTCCTCACCCGTCAGAACCTGCCCCAGTACGCGGGAAGCGGGCTCATCGCCCTCAAGGGCGGCTATGTGCTCGAGGACTGCGACGGCACGCCCGACGTCCTGCTCATCGCGAGCGGCTCGGAAGTGGAGCAGTGCGTCGGCGCCAAGGCGAAGCTCGCCGAGGAAGGCATCAAGGCGCGCGTCATCTCCATGCCCTGCTTCGAGGAATTTGAAAAGCAGAGCGCCGAGTACAAGGAGAGCGTCATGCCCGCCGCCGTCAAGGCGCGCGTGTGCGTCGAGGCAGGCTCGCCCTACAGCTGGTACAAGTACGCGGGCGACAACGGCGAGATCATCGGCATGAGCACCTTCGGCGCGAGCGGCCCCGCCGCCCAGCTCTTCAAACTGTTCGGCTTCACCGTCGAGAACGTCGTCGAAAAGGCGAAAGCGTCTCTCGCAAAAGTCGGCAAATAACGACAAACGGCGCGGGCGCGGCACTTGCCGCGCCCGTATTTTTCTCGGGAGGATCTTATGCAACTCGATGACATCCGAAACCTCTACCTGCACCGCCAGAGCTGCCGCAGCTTTGACGGACGGGAAGTGCCCGAAGAGACGGTACGCGCCATCTGCGAGACCGCCCTTCTCGCCCCTTCCGCCTGCAACGCGCAGCCCTGGAAGCTCGTCGCCGTCCTGCACGAAAAGCGCGCCGCCGTCGCGGCGTGTCTGCAGGGGCTGGGCATGAACAAATTCGCCTCGGATGCGGGCGCGCTCGTCGCCGTATGCGAGGGCAAGAGCAACCTCACGGCGAAACTGGGCGGCAGGATGAAGGGCACCGACTTCACGGCAAACGATCTGGGCATCCTCACGGCGCATCTCGTACTCGCCGCCGACGCCGCGGGCGTTGCAAGCTGCATCCTCGGCTGGCGGAACGAGGAACAGCTGCGCGCCCTGCTCGGACTCGGCGACAAGACGCGCATCCCCGTCGTCGTCGCGCTCGGCTATCCGAAGACGGAGGACATCCGCCCCAAACAGCGCAAGCCGCTTTCGGAAACCTTCACCATCCTGTAAGCCTTGACTTTTTCCGTGCGGGAAGGTATAATGTTTCCATCACCGACACGAGGGAAATACGATGGCAAAGAAGAACGACCGACTTCCGCCCCCGCAGGCAGTGCAGCCCGCGCAGGGCGCGCCCTCCGGGCAAGCGCCGCAGCCGGCGGAAGAGAAGAAACTCTCCATCTACGAATATGAGGAAAAGTACGTCCGCCGTCAGAACGCGCGCGGCGCCCGCCTTCTTTTGGGACTTCTGGCGGGCGTCATCGGCGTGTTCATCGGCTGGTGCCTCTTCTCCTTCACCATGCAGCTCCGGGAGCTGCACCCCTACGCGGGCTATGCGGGCGCCGCGGTCAGCGTGCTGCTCTTCCTGCTCGTATTCGTCGTGCCGCTCGTCAGGATCCTGCGCTCCGACTACTTCATCACCAACGTCAACGACGCCTATGCGGGCAAGGCAAAGCGGCACAACCGCCGCGTCCGCCGCAACATCGCCGAAAAGATGGTGGATCTCCACGACAGCGTCAACGGCGCGGGCTGGTACGACTCCGCCGTCATCGCCGATCTGCGCACCGCACTGCGGTTGGGCAACGACGAGGGAGTCAAGACGGCGCTCTCCGCCATGTACAAGGGCAAGGTGAAAAAGACGGCGAAGGAGATCATCTTCAAGTGCGCCTTAAAATCGGCGGCATACTCCACCGTCTCGCAGAGTTCGCGCACGGACGCGCTGCTCGTGGCGGTCGTCAACCTGCAGATGATCAAGGATATCGTCTTTTTGTACGGCTTCCGCCCCTCCGACGCCAAACTCGTCAAGATCTTCGGCGCAGTGGTGCGCAACTCCCTCGTCTCCTTCGGACTGGGATCGCTGCAGATCGGCAACGCCGTCATCAAGACGATGGGCGACGCCGCCAACACCATCCCCTTCCTCGGCACGGCGATCTCCGCCCTCATCGACAGTTCCATCCAGGGGCTGACGAACGGCACGCTGACCGCCGTCATCGGCTTTCAGACCATCCGATATCTCAACCGCGAATACCGCCTGCAGAACATCCTCGACGGCATCGAAGTCGCCGAATCGCAGGAGGAACTTGCGCAGACGTGCAGCGAGATCCGCGACGAACTCAAGCGCCGCCCCGCCCGCGTCCGCCAAGGCGCCTGAAAGGACAACAAAAAAACGGGAACGCCCCACGCGTTCCCGTTTTTTATTGCACGATCATACCCATTGGATGCGCCAGATCGCAGGCTGTCCATCGACATAGTGCCAGAAATTCCCGCTCGACGCGGATGGCATCTCCTCGCTGTAAAAATAGACTGCGGAGACCGGGATCGTCTGGCTCCCCGAGATCTGCAACCATTGCTCCTGCGTACCGCGGAAATATACCGCCTCGAGCGGGCAACTGTGGAAGGCATACTGACCGATCCGCGTAAGAGAAACGGGCAGCACGACAGAAGTCAGCGAAGTACATCCGTAAAATGCCCCGAGGTCGATCTTCTGAATGCCCTCGCTCACATCGACGAACTTCAGGCTCTTGCAGCGTTCAAAGGCATACCAATCGATGCTCTCCACCTGTTTCCCGAGGTGCGTAGGCGCGATCGTGATGCGCTCCAGCGTCCGGTCAAAGGGGCCGTAAACCTTATATCCGCTCTCCGTTTCCGTATAGAGCAACAAACTTTCATCGTGTTCGACGTCATTTTCGGCGACCGTACCGACCTTGACGATCTCGCCGCCACTGTAGAGAAGCAACAGCTCGCTCTGAAAATTCAACAAGAACCCGTCGATCGTATCTTGATTTTGCGGCTCGGCATACACGGTAAAGACGCCGAACGACTTCGTCGATCCCGTTCTGTCGCTGACGAACAACTGTCCGTTTTTGATCTCCGCGCGCATGAGAACGCCAAGCTCCGCTTCTGCCGAAAAGGGCGCATCGACGCACACTTCGCCGACGTCGGAGACAACTCCGTCCGCCGTTACCTTCAGTCTGTTGCTCCCGTTGAGATACAAATCGGTAAAAACCACGTTTTCGGCAAATTGATAAAATTCCTCTGCCGTATACGCAAACCCGAGCAGCTGAGACTTCTCATAAACATCCTTGAACGACATAAATAACGTGCGGTCGGGCAGCGGTTCCTCTGTTTCCCCGGGATCGTCCGTTCCGCCCGGCTCCTCGCCTTCTCCCGGCTCTTCCGTCCCATCGGGATCTTGCACTTCCCCGCAGACCACGCAGACACCGTCCTTCCATGTATGCCCAAGCGGCTGAAGCGGCTCGTAGACCTTTTCGCCGCAAATTGTACAGACGCGCTCGATCATGCCCTCTTTGACGCACGAAGGTTCCACAATGACATAGTTTGTAAAATCATGCTCGCACGCTTCCTGTGTCGGCGCACAGCCCGACGCAAGCACGAGAATACAGCAAAGCACTGTTGCCAAAAACTTCTTCATGATCCCTCCTCGTGACGCAACGCGTCACGTCTCACTGTCATAAAAAAGTATATCCCCTTCCTCCCCTTCTGTCAAGGGCTTTTTATGTAGCAAAATCTGCGACACGGCCCGCCGGAAACAGTCCCCTATACAAATCCCTTCAGGAACGTGAGCAGCGCCGCTTTGCGTTCGTCGGAAAGCTCGCGCACCTTTTTGACGAGCAGCCGGTCAAGCCCCTCCAGGCGCGCCGTCTCGGACGAGGCGCCCTCCCTGCCGAACAGTTCGTCGATGCTCACGCCGAAAATATCCGCCAGCAGGACGACGGTCGAGAGATCCGGCTCGCTCACCCCCGTCTCCCAATTACTCACGTTGCGCTGCGACGTCGAGAGCTTCTGCGCAAGCTCCCGCTGCGTCAGCTCCGCCTCCTCGCGCAGCTCCCTTATCTTTAGTTTCATGGAAAGCATCTCCTTTCTCTGTCAATAAAATACCAAAAAAATTTCTGGTAACGCTTGACATAGCAAATTAAATGCTATATAATGCCATTGAAATAGAAATATAATTTCTAAATTGCAAATGTCGCCCCGAAGCGTCGCCGTCCGGAACGCGCGTCGGGTGCGGCGACCGAAACGCCCATTCGCGCAGCAGAAGCGCGCGCCCTACCTCGCGCGCAGCGCATCGCCCCAACGGGCGCCCCGCCGTCTCCTCGGCGGGGCGCCTCATTTTTGACAAAACTGCATCAAAATTGTTTTACCCCCTTGACAATCGTATTCCGGCGCTGTATAATATCACCAGACCAAATTTGAGGGAGGAATGAAATGTACTGCAAACACTGCGGGAAAGAGATCGACGACAAAGCGATCGTCTGCCCCTACTGCGGCGTACAGGTCGGACAGATTTCCGCGCCGCCCAAGACGAATACGCTCGCGATCATCGGATTTATTTTTGCCTTTATCATGCCGCTCGTCGGGCTGATCTGCTCCATTCTCGGGCGCAAAAACGCCGCCGAATGCGGCGGAAACGGCAGAGGCCTTGCCACGGCGGGGCTGATCATCAGCATCGTCTGGATGGCGATCGCGCTCATCAGCGGCATTGCCATCGGCTGCGCCGCCGCCGAGGCCATCCTCAACCAAGGGGGCTATTACTGATAGCACGCAGCAGGAGGAACGTATGTATTGCAGCAATTGCGGAAAGGAGATCGATGACAAGGCATTCGTCTGCCCCCACTGCGGCGTTCTGACCGCTCCCGCGCAGAACACGCAGCAGGGAAAGACCAACGTCCTTGCGATCGTCGGCTTCATCCTCGCCTTTTTCATCCCCGTCGCGGGGCTTGTCTGTTCCATCCTCGGGAAGAAAAAGGCAAAAGAACTCGGATGCGAAGGACTTGCGACAGCGGGCATCGTCATCTCCGTCGTTGAACTCGTCATCGTCCTCCTCGCGGTCATCCTGATGTTCGTCGTCTTCATAACGGCGATCGTCACGGCAGATCCGACCGTTCCCGTGTACCCCGTTCCCACGGCACTGTAATTTCGGAGCGCACGCGCCCGCCGCAAACCTTGCGGCGGGCGCGTTTTTTCACATTCCCTTGTGTTTTCTCGTTTCCTTGACGGTCTTTTCATAGCCGTTATCGGTCGGCTCGTAATATACCCTGTCCTTGAGCGAGTCGGGCAGGTACTGCTGCGCCACCCACCCGCCGAAGTCGTGCGGATAGAGATATCCCTTGCGCGCCTCCTTCGCCTCCCGCCCCGCATAGGAGACGTCGCGCAGATACGCGGGCACGGCGTCGTCGCGGTTTTCGCGCGCGTCCTTCCGTGCGGCAAGCATGGCGTTTTTTACCGCCCCGCTCTTCTCCGCTTCGCACACATAGACGATCGCCTCGGAGAGCGGGATGAGCCCTTCGGGATAGCCGAGATTCTGATAGGCGGTCAGCGCGGACGTCGCCACGACGAGCGCGTCGGGATCCGCCATGCCGACGTCCTCCGCGGAATGGACGATGAGCCGCCGCAGCACGAGCAGCGGATCGCATCCGCCCTCGATGAGCCGCATCGCATAGTAGAGCGCCGCATTGGCGTCGCTCCCGCGCAGCGACTTGCAGAACGCAGACAGCAGATCGTAATAGAGATCCTCGTTGTAGGAGAGCGCCTTGCGCTGAATGGACTGTTCGGCATCGGCGAGCGTGACACGGATGCTCCCGTCCGCCTGCGGCGGCGTGGTGAGCACGGCAAGCTCGAGCGCGTTGTAGGCGGTGCGCAGATCGCCGCCCGCCGTCTTGGCGATATGGTCGAGCGCCGCGTCCTCCACCTTTGCGTCATAATTTCCAAGCCCCTTGCGCCGATCGCGGAGCGCCCGCACGAGCGCGCCGCGGATCTCCTCGGACGTGAGCGGCTTGAACTCGAATACGCGGCAGCTCGACACAATGGCGGGCGTCATGGAGGCGTAGGGATTTTCCGTCGTCGAACCGATAAAGACGATCGTCCCCTGCTCGATGGCGGGCAGGAGAGAATCCGACTGCGCCTTGTTGAAGCGGTGGCACTCGTCGAGCATGAGATAGGTGCGTCGATTGTACAGCTTTAAGTTGTCCCGTGCGCGGTCGACCGCCTTTTTGACGTCGGCGACGCCCGCATTGACGGCGTTGAGCTTGATGAAATCGGCGTTGGTCTTCGCCGCAATGACGTTGGCGAGCGTCGTCTTGCCGCAGCCGGGCGGCCCCCAGAAGATGCAGCTCCCCAGCCGATCGAGCGCGATCGCCCGCCGCAAAAGGCTCCCCTCCGCGACGAGATGCCGCTGTCCCACGAAGTCGTCGAGCGTCGCGGCGCGCATCCGCTCGGCGAGCGGCTTCGCCTTTTCCTCGTTGTCGTTGAAATCAAACAGATCCATTATTCTTCCAGCAATGCCCCGATCTTCTCCACATTCGCCCTGCCGAGTTCATATCCCTTCTGATAGGCAAATTCGAGATTTTTCACCTTATACTGATCCATGTCGCCCAGCGCGGGAACGAGCCAGAGCGCGATGTCCTTTCTGCGCGAGCGCCGCTTGCTCTGCGTGACGCGCGTATCGATGACGTCGATATAGCGCAGGAAGGTATCGATGAGGTTGGCGGGCGGCTCCGCCGCAGCGGTCACAAGGTCTCCCAGAACGTCCACCGCGACGATGACTTCCGCCCCCATCTGCTTGTTCTCGCGCACGGGAACGCGCTCGATGACGCCGCCGTCCACGAGGAGCATCCCCTCCCGTTCAACGGGAGAAAAGGCGCCCGGAACGGAGCTGGAGGCGATGATGGCGTCGATGACGCTTCCCTCCGAGAGACACACCGTCTTTCCGGAGATGAGATCGGTCGCAACGCAGCGGAAGGGCGTCTTGAGGTCGGCGAAGGTGGTCTCCGCGCCGATGTAGTCCTCGAGCAGCTTGCGCGCCCTGTTGAGGCGGAACAGCCCGCATGCGCGCAGCGGATTGGCGTTGAGCGTCGCGATGCGCGAAAGTTTGATCTGGGAAACGGCGTCATGCACGACCGACATGGGGATGCCCGCGCAATAGCACGCCCCCACGATGGAGCCCATCGAACACCCCGTCACGAAGTCGGCGTGGATGTCCGCCTCCTCGAGCGCCTGCAAAAAACCGATGTGCGCCACCCCGCGGGCGCCGCCCGCGCCGAGCGCAAGTCCCAATTTTTTCCGCATAAACTGTCACCTTCCCTTCGTATATTGAACCGTGAAAGTATCCTTCCGCCCCGCCGCCGCCCTGGCGACAGGCTGTCTTCTGACGGCATTCGCCGCCTTTCTCGCGTTCCCGCAGCGGGCGCTCGGTTACATCTCGGAGGGCGTCTCCCTCTGGGCGGTGAGCGTTCTGCCCGCCGCGCTCCCCTTCCTCTTCTTCACGGGAATGCTCGCGGAGACGCCCCTCTTCGCGCGCGCCGCGCGCCTGCTCGCGCCCCTCTGGAAACCCTTCGGCATATCGGGCGCGGGCGGCTGCGCCGCACTGTTGTCGCTGCTCTCGGGCTACCCCGCGGGCGCAAAGGCGGTGCAGCAGATGGCGGCGCGCGGACAGATCGAAAGGGAGGAATGTCTGCGCTGCGCCTGCCTCGCCTCGACGAGCGGCCCCGCCTTTCTCGTCGGCGTCGCCGGCACGGCGATGGCGGGCGATCCCGCCGTCGGATGGCTGCTTTTTGCCGCACACGTCTTCGGGATCTTTGTCATTTCCCTTCTGCTCGGCGCATCCGCACGCCGACAGGAGACGCACATTGCGATCGATACGCGCCCCCTCGCGCAGGCATTTCCGGAGACGCTCGCCTCCTCCGTGCTTTCCGTTCTGACGGTGGGCGGCGCGGTCGCGCTCTTTTATGCCTTCGGGAAGCTCCTCTCGGACGCGCTTGCGCCCCTCGCGCTGCCCGCAGCGCTCACGGCGACGCTCGCGGGGCTGATGGAACTCACCTCGGGATGCGCCGCCCTGCTCGCCTCCCCCTCCCTGCTCACCCTGCCGATCGCCGCCTTTCTCATCACCTTCGGCGGCGTGTGCGTCCTCGCACAGCAGTGGAGCTTCCTCGCAAAGACGGGGATCTCGCTCGGAAAATTTCTGCTCGTCAAACTCGCGCAGGCGACGCTTGCCGCCCTCGCCTGCCTCGCGCTCGTGCTCCTCACTCAGTAGATACCGAGGATGCGGAAGCTGCTGCAGCGGCTGCGCGCCTCCTCGAGCGCCGCGCGGACATTCGCGGAGGCGGGATCGCCGTCGATCTCGATGAAGAAGCGGTACTCCCCCGGCACGGCGGGAATGGGCCGGCTCTCGATGCGCGTCAGGTTGATGGCGCGCTCCGAAAATCCCTGCAGCAGCCCCAGAAGGCTCCCGGGACGGTGTTCGCACACGGCAGAAAAGAACACCGTATTCCCGCGCGCGGGCAGCCCTTCCGAGCGGCGGCGCAGCAGGAAAAACTGCGTGAAGTTGTTTTTCTCGTCGGCGATATTCTCCGCGGAGAGTACGACGCCCTTTGCACGGATATGCGCCCCGACGATGCCCGCCGAATGTGCATCGAGCAGAGCGAGGCTCTTCGCCGTCGACTGTGTGAAGATGCGCTCCGCGTTCGGCAGAACGCGGTCGAGATAGTGCGAACACTGCCCGATCGCCTGTTCGTGCGAATAGACGCGCGTCACGTCGGAAAGACGCACCCCCTCCCGGAGAGCGAGGCGATGGTCGATGCGCAGCCGCATCTCGCGGCAGGCGCAGGCGTCACGCGTCTCGAGCAGGTCGAGATTTTGCAGCACGCCGCCCTGGATGGAATTTTCAATGGGAATGACGGCGCGGTCTGCCTCCCCGCGTTCCAATGCGTCGAACACGGCGGAAAAGTTGGCACGCATGAGGATCTCCGCGTCCGGGCAGAGAAGGGTCGCCGCAAGTTCGGAATAGCTCCCCGCCGGGCCGAGACAGACCGCCCGGGATGCGCCGCCCGTCATACTTTCTCCGCGATGTCGAGGATGAGCCGCTCGGTATCCTCCCATCCGAGACAGGGGTCGGTGATGGATTTGCCGAAGACGATGTCGTGTTTTTGGTTCCCCTCGACGAGAAAGCTCTCGATCATGAACCCCTTGACGATGCGCTTGAAGTCCTTGTCGTACAGCCTGTTCTGCAGCACTTCCTCGACGATGCGGATCTGCTGACGGAACTGCTTTTTGGAATTGGAGTGATTGGAGTCGATGACGACGGCGGGATTTTTCAGCTCGCCGTCCGACTTGGCATACCCCTCAAAGACCTGCATGACCGTCTCGTAGTGGTAATTGGGGATGTCGTTGCCGTAGTGATCCACCCTGCCGCGCAGCACGACGTGCGCATACTCGTTGCCCTGCGTCGCGACCTGGTAATTGTGATAGAGGAACACCTGCGGGCTTTGGGCGGCAAACACCGAATTGAGCGTGACGGGAATGCTTCCCCCCGTCGGGTTCTTGATGCCGACGGGCAGCTCGATGCCGCTCGAGACGAGGCGGTGCAGCTGGTTCTCGCTCGAACGCGCCCCCACCGCCACATAGGTAAGCAGATCTTCGACGTATGCGTAATTTTCGGGATAGAGCATCTCGTCTGCCGCGGAAAGCCCCGACTGCTCGATGGCGTGCAGGTGCAGTTCGCGGATGGTGAGGATGCCCTTCAGGATATTTTCACGATTCTCGGGATCGGGCTGGGAAAACATCCCCTTGTACCCGACGCCGCGCGTGCGCGGCTTGTTGGTATAGATGCGCGGCACGAGCACGAGCTTGTCTTTGACGCGCTCGTTGAGCCTGCCGAGACGGCGGACGTATTCGAGCACGGGCGCGCTCTCATGCGCGGAGCAAGGCCCCACGACGACGAGGAGCTTGTCGCTCCTGCCCGCGATGACATCCTTGACGAGCGCATCCCGCTCCTCCTTGATCCGGGCGAGATCGGCGGGCATGGGAATGCGCGCGCGGATCTCCTCCGCCGAAGGGATCTCGATCTGACGTTCAAACATGGTGGCTTCCTTCCTTTTTCCGGATGTAGTCGTATATCGCGCGCGGAACATATGCCTCGTAGGGCGTTCCGAAGGCGATGCAGTTTTTCACAAGCGTGGAACTGACGTGAAGATGCCGCTGCCGCGCGGGAACATAGAGCGCGACGATGGAGGGATCGAGGTCGCAGCTCGCATAGTAATCCGCCGTCTCGTACTCGAAATCGGCGGCATTGCGCACGCCGCGCACATAGAAGGGCGTCCCCTCCTGCCCGAGCAGCGCGGCAACGGTACCCCCCCAGCGCATGACGCGCACGCGCCGCTCGTCCCGATAGACGGCGGCGACCATTTCGGCGCGCTCCTGCGCGGAAAAGGCACACGTCTTCTGCCTGTTTTCGGCAATGGCGACGATGACTTCGTCAAAGAGTGCAAGGCACGTTTCCACGGTATCCGCATGGCCGACGGTAAAGGGATCGAACGTCCCCGCAAACACGCACTTTTTCATGATTTCCTCGCAAAGAAAACGATCTTCGTCCGCCCGTACCCGCGCCGGTCGGCGATTGCCCAGCCCTCGGGCGCGCACTCCTCGCGCTCGCTCTCCCAGACGACAAGCCCGTCCGCGGCGAGCAGCTCCCGCGCCGCGATGAGGGAGAGCGCCTCCTCCGCCGCGTCCATCGCATAGGGCGGATCGGCGAAGATGAGATCGAACTTGCCCTCCGCCCGCGCAAGGCAGGCGCGGAAGTCGAGATTGTATGTGACGCCGCGCTCCCCGAGCGCGGCAAGATTTTTTTTGCAGATCGCAAGGCTGTCCCGCGAGACGTCGTTGAACACCGCCTCCGCCGCTCCGCGCGAGAGCGCCTCCAGCCCGAGTGCGCCGCTTCCGCAGAAGAGATCGAGCACGCGCGCTCCGACGAGCCGTCCGGACAAGATCTGAAAGAGCGATTCCTTGACGCGGTCGGAGGTCGGCCGCACGTCAGATCCGCGGAACTGCGCCAGAACGCGCCCGCGGTGCCTGCCCGCAATGATCCTCATTTTTTCTTCCTTCCCGCCTCGGCGACCCGCGCGGCGCGCTCCGCCTCCTGCTCCTTATTGCGCCTCCGGATGTTCGCGCCGATGAGATACGCCACGCCCGAGACGACGACGGGAAGCACGATCATGAGCATACTGTACCCGCCGCTGATGGGCGGATACGCCCACTCGTTCACCCCGGGATAGCGCAGCGAGCGCACCCACTGCACGGGGAAGATCGCCCAGCCGGCAAACATGACGAGCGCCGTCTCGCCCCCCTTCCACGTCGCGGGGATGGCGGCAAACAGCCCGAGCAGCAGCACGGGAACGCCGACGTAAAATCCGATGAGGAACCCCTTCCAGGGGCGGAACTCCTTTTCGGGGCGGTGGTCGCCGCCCGACTCGATGCCGAACAGCTTGTTCTTCTCGTGGATGCGCCCCGTCAGATAGGCGTCGTAATGGATCTTCCCGCGCTCCAACAGAAGATGCGCGTTGAAGAAGGCGCCGAACAGGATGCAGAGCACGCCGATGACGATCTCATACCACTCCGTCGTCTCGGGCGAGATCGCCTGGCAGGCGAGCGCGATGAGGCTCATGAAGAGGTACATCATGAAAGGCGTGATGGCGCGCAGCGCACATTCGCCCTGGATGCGCCAGAAGTACCGCCATCCTGTGAGCGGCTTGCGTTTCTTTTCTTTCTTGGGTAAGTCGTTGAGCATAGCTTCCTCCGCGGGCATGGCCCGTCCCCTGTATTACAGGTATTATAGCGCGCCCGGGCGGGCGCTGTCAAGTATTCGGAAAGCAGCGCACGCCCGCCTCGGTCACGACGGCGTGCAGCCCCGCATCCCACGCAGCGCGGGGGAGTTTCTCCGCACGCTGCGCCTCATAGGCAAGTCCTATGCGCAGCGTCTGCGGCGTGCGCGCGAAATAGGCGTCGTAGAACCCGCCGCCGTAGCCCAGCCGCGTGCCCTCCCCGTCAAAGGCGAGCAGCGGCGTCACGGTGACTTCGCAAAACGTGTCCTCCCCGCCGCGCGGCGCAGGGATGCCGAACGCGCCCGTCTCGAGCGGCGCGAAGGGCACGGCAAGCATCCTGCCCCCTTCGATGCGCGGCACGCACACCCGTTTCCCCGCCGCAAGCAGCGCGGCGATCAGCTTGTCCGTCGCCGCTTCGCTGCGGATGCTGCAGTAGACAAAAAAGCTCTTGTACGCAAAATAGGGCGAACGCAGGAAACATTCCGTGACCGCGTCGTCCTTTTCCGCACTCTTTTCCCTCTCGCGCAGGCGCGAGAAATGCGCCCGCAGTTCTCTCTTATCCGACATAGATCTTTCTCAGGCCGCGCAGGGCGGTCAGCACTTCGTACGCCGTCGTGCCGTGTTCCGCGCCGTACGCCGCGGCATCCCGCAGCACGCACACCCGCGTTCCGAAGGGCATCCTCCCCTCCCGCACGCAGGCGTCCATGCAGAGCGCGCCGACGGCGCCCAGTCCTCCCGCACGGAAGAACCCGTCGCCGTACCCCGCGCACAGCGTGTGCAGCGCGGAGTAAGTCTTCTGCGCGGGCGCATACCCCGCGCCGCCCCCGAAGGGGATCGTCTCCTGCCCGACGGCGGCATATACCCGCATGGCGGGCAGCAGCCCCTGCCCCGAAAAGGGCGGCGGCGCATAGCCGTACAGTCCCAGCCCCGGGCGCACGGCGTCGAACGGCGCACCGCCCGCCAGGATCCCGCCCGTCGCCTGAAGATGGCGCAAGGCATCCGGAAAAAAGCGGCGCACGATGCGGCAGCACTCTGCAAAGACGCGCGTCTGTTCCTCCCGCGCGCCCGCATCCGCGGGCGCATACAGATGGGAGAACACGCCCTCGACGCGCACGCCGCGCTCCGCGCACAGGCGGCAGGCGCGTTCCACGCGGTCGGGCGAAAACCCGTACCGGTTCATGCCCGTGTTGACGGCGAGGTGGGCGCGCATCCCCTCACACAGGGGGAGCGCCGCAAAGGACGCCGCCGTGACGATGAGGCCGTAAAACGCCGCGCGCGCCGCATCCTCCCGGGAGAGAAGGGGCGTGAGCACGAGGATATCCGCGCCGACGCCCGCAACGCGCAGCCGCACGCCCTCCTCCACCGCCGAGACGGCGAAGAGCGCGGCGTCCCCGCCGATCGCGTGCGCCACAGCCTCCGCACCGTGCCCGTAGGCATCGTCCTTGACGACGGCAATGACGGCGCTGCCCGCGCGGCGCGCGAGCAGACGCAGGTTATGACGGATCGCGGAGCGCGAGACGACGGCAACAGGTTTCTGCATACGCCCATCCTATGCGGCGGCGGCAAATGTTGTTCGCGCCCGGCGGACGGCTCATTTCTTATAGACGAACCGGCGGCAGTGCTCGCACTCGACGACGTTGCCGCCCGAGAGCTTCTCCTGCAGGGCAAGGGGGAAATCCATGCCGCAGATGCACATATTCCCGTTGAGCGGAGCGATGATGGGGAAGATATTCTCCTTGCGCTTCTGCTGATACTTTGCGAGCAGTTCGGGGGGGATCTTCGCGGCGATCTCCGCGAGCTTGGCGCGCAGCGCGGCGACTTCCTCCTTGTGCGAATTGACCAGCTCGTCGCGCTTCGCCTTGTACTCCTTGTACTGCTTCTGCATGGCGGCACCCTGCTTCTTGAAGCGGTCGTACTCCTCGACGGTCGCGGCGATGTCGGCGTTGAGCTTCTGCAGCTCCCCCTTGAGCGCGCGCAGCCTGTCGAGCAGCGCCTGGGCGTTCTTCTTATAGAAGGAGACGTCGCCTCCCTCCTCCACCATCTCATCCAGCTCGGAATACTCCGCGATCTGTTTGGTGATATCCTCGCTGCGGCGGATCAGCTCCTCGCGCAGCGACGCAAGCTCGGCGGCGCGCTTGTCCTGCGCCTCGAAGCGCTCGGGCGCCGACTTCATAAATTTATTCGCCTGCGAGAACTTCTTCTGTTCCTCGCTCGCGGAGACTTCGTGTTCGATCTTGCGCAGCTGCGCGTCCACTTTCTGATACTCCAACAGTTCATTCAGTACCGGCATAACATTCTCCTTATAACAGGCGCTCGTCGGTAAACACGCCGACGGGCACCCCCTTTAATTTCGATTTGAGGTTTTCGACGAAGCGGACGAAGCCGTAATTCTCCGCCGCGTAGTGCGTGAGCAGCACGACGTTGACGCCGTGCCCGACCAGCTCGGCGATGAGGTGGTGCTTCCCGTCCGAGGAGAGGAAGGTGTCCGCTCCCTCGGCAAGGGCGAAGGCGACGGAGTCCTCCCCCATCCCCGCGCCGCAGAAGCTCGCCACCTTTTTGACGGGGCGGTCGCCGTAGACGACGACGCGTTCGGTGGAAAAGCGCGCCCTGACGCGCTCCACGAAGGAGGCAAGCGGCTCCTCGTGCACGGGGAAGACGTGCCCGTATCCCCCTTCCGAGAGCGGGTGCATGGTCTTGCCCGCGCTGCCGCCCAGCCCGAACATCAGTTCCTCGTCGATCCCGCCGCGCGCGCCGTCCAGATTGAGGTGCGCGGAGATGACGGAGATGCCCGCCTTCGCGCACGCGGTGAGCGGTTCGCCGTCGCGCAGCGCGTAGATCGGGTTGAAAATGGCGGGATGGTGGGTGAAAATGACGTTCGCCCCCTCCGCCTTCGCCGCCTCGACGGCGCGCATCGAGAGGTCGAGGGAACAGAGCATGCCCCGCACCTCCCCGCCGCAGTCGAGGATGATCCCGCTGTTGTCGCGGAACCCGTAACTTTCGCAGTATTCCGCGCTCAGCGCAAAGGGCGCGAGCGCGTCGATCGCATCATAGACATTCTTCAATTGCATCGCAGATCGCCTCCAATTCTCCGAGACGGACGAGCAGCTCCTCCCGCTGTCCGCGCGTGCGGACGCAGCGCAGTGCCTCCTGCACCGTCGCGACGTCCCGTCCGATCTTCTCATAAAACGCCCGCCCGGGCGCCTTGAGGTTATCCCGCCCGTAGCGGTATTCGTGTTCGGAATATTCGTCTCCGCCCCTTCCCGATCCCGCGAGCAGGTCGTAAAACTTCCCGTCGTCCGAAAACGTCACATCGCGTGCAATGTGCGCCCCGCGCGCGACGAGAAAGCGGCGCACCTTCTCGCTGTTCTTCATGGGCTGCAGTACGAACCGTGCGGGCAGCGGATGTTCCGAGAGGATGCGCACGATCTCCTCGCCGCCCAGCCCCGCGCAGAGAACGCAGTCGGGCGCCTCGGGGAGCCCCTCCATCCCGTCCGCACAGACGGGAATGCATCTGCCCGTCTGTACCTCTTTTGCAAGCAGCGTCTCCGCCTTTTTGAGACACGCGGCGCTCACATCGCTGATGTATGCCCGCTTGCACAGCCCGTTTTCGAGGGCGTACTGCGTACAGTAGCCGTGGTCACAGCCGATGTCCGCAAACACCTCGCAGGAAGGGATGTGCGCGCAGATAAATTGCAGCCGCCCCGTCATCAGTCGAGGAAGTCCTTCAGCTTTCTGCTGCGGCTGGGGTGACGGAGCTTGCGCAGCGCCTTCGCCTCGATCTGGCGGATGCGCTCACGGGTGACGTTGAACTCCCTGCCCACCTCCTCGAGGGTGCGCGGCTTGCCGTCGTCGATGCCGTAGCGCAGGCGCAGCACCTTCTCCTCGCGGGGGGTGAGCGTGTCGAGCACGCTCAGAAGCTGCTCCTTGAGCATGATGAACGCGACGGAATCGCCGGGCGTCTGCGTCTTGTCGTCCTCGATGAAGTCGCCGAGGTGGGAATCCTCCTCCTCGCCGATGGGCGTCTCGAGGGAGACGGGATCCTGCGCGATCTTCTGGATCTCGCGCACCTTGGAGACCTCCACCCCCATCGCCTCGGCGATCTCCTCGGGCGTCGGCTCTCTGCCGTTCTCCTGCAAAAGCATCCGCGAGACGCGGGTGAGCTTGTTGATGGTCTCCACCATATGCACGGGAATACGGATGGTGCGCGCCTGATCGGCGATCGCGCGCGTGATGGACTGTCTGATCCACCACGTCGCATAGGTGGAGAACTTGAAGCCCTTCTGGTAGTCGAACTTCTCCACCGCCTTCACCAGGCCGAGATTGCCCTCCTGAAGGAGGTCGAGAAAGAGCATCCCGCGCCCGACGTACCGCTTTGCGATGGAGACGACAAGGCGGAGATTTGCCTCGGAGAGGCGGCGCTTCGCCTCCTCGTCCCCCTCCTGCATCTTCTTGGCAAGCTCGATCTCCTCGTCGCTCGAAAGAAGGGGCACCCGCCCGATGTCCTTCAGGTACATCTTGACGGGATCGTCCAGTCCGATATCGGAGAGCGCCTGCTCGAACAGCTCTTTCTCGCGCTCCTCCTCGTCGTAGATGGAGACGCCCATCTCGGGCAGCGCCTTGTAGACGATTTCGATCTGCTGGGGAGACAGGTCGTACTTCTCCAGCGCGTCGTAGAGGTCGTTGGTGGAGATGCTCCCCTTCATCTTGTAGTCGGAAGCGATCCTCTCGACCAACTCATTCAGCTTTTCATCGGTAATGTTCATACGTTTCCTCCTGCCGACAGGTTTTTCAGTTCTTTGGTATATGCATTGATGCGGGTCAGGATCTCCCGCTTCTCGTCCGGTGTCGCGGCGCCCGCATGAGCGGCGCGCAGCGAAGCGATCTTGTCTTTGAGCACGCGGCGGCGCAGCGTCACAACGCAGTCGCGGAAATATTTCTCCGCCGCGGGCGGCTCGAGGTTATCTCCGTAGTCGAGATCGAGGATCTCGGCAAGTTCTCCGTCCGCAGGCAGCAGATCGAAGATGCCGCTCGGGCAGAAATTCCCCTCCCGGCGCGCGCGCATCACATACCCCGCCACCGTCGTGTGAACGGGGTCGTCAAAGGGCAATGCCGCAAGGTCGCACGTCCGCGCATAGGGCTTATCGAGCAGGCAGGCAGCCAGCACGAAGCGCGCCGCCTTCTTCTCCAGCCCCGCGTCGTCATCCTTGTTGGGCAGCACGGGCTGCGCCGTCTCGGCGACGGGCGCCCTGGGCACGTTCTCGAAGTCGCGCATGAGCGAGGCGACGCTCACCCCCGTCTCGGCGGAGAGGCGGCGCAGCAGCTCCTCGCGCTCCGTCGCGCTCTCGGCATCCCGCACGACGGTGAGCGCCTCGGCAACGTAGTCGCGCTTCTCGTCCGTCGTGGTGAGGTCGTACTTGCGCTTCACGGCAAGCAGCCGGAAATCGATGAGCGGCATCGCCCCGTCCAGACAGGTCTGATAGCCCTGCCTTCCCTGCGTCTTGATGACGTCGTCGGGGTCAAGTCCGTCGGGCAGCGGCACGACGCGTACTTTGAGTCCCTCCTGCTTCAAGATTTCCAGCCCGCGCAGGTTTGCCTTCTGCCCCGCGAAGTCGCCGTCATAGCTGATGAACACGTTCTCGGTGTAGCGCTTCAGAAGGCGCGCCTGCTCCTTGGTGAGCGACGTTCCCATGCTCGCGGCGACGCCGTGAAAGCCCGCCTCGTACAGCGAGATGGCGTCCATATACCCCTCGACGAGGATGATGGAGGGAAGTCCGCCCGCCCGTTTCTCCCGTTTGACGAGATTGATGTTGTAGAGCGTCTTGCTCTTGTTGAACAGCACCGTCTCGCGCGTGTTCTTGTATTTGGCGCGGTCGCTCTTTTTGAGGAGGCGCCCGCCGAAGGCGATCACCTCGTCCATATGGTTGATAATGGGAATGATGAGCCGTTCCCCCTCCGCGTCGATAAGCCGCCCCTCCTCCGTCACGGAACAGGTGCCACTCTCCGCACACTCCTCGGCCGTATATCCCTGTGCGCGCAGGTGCGCGGGCAGAGAGACATAGTCGAGCGACGCGCCCAACCCGAATTTCTTTGCCGTCGAGGGCGAGATGCCCCGCTTCTGCAGATAGGCGAGGTGCGCGTCCGCCCTGCCCGAGTAGAGATTGCCGAGGTAAAAGCGCGCCGCGTCCTTCATGAGGGCGACCAGCCTGTCCCGCTTCTTCTTTTTCGCCGCCGCTTCTTCGGCGGAGCGCTCGTCGTAGGCGGGCACCTCCATCTTCGCGCGCGCGGCGAGGATCTGCACCGCCTGCATGAAGTCGACGTTCTCGTAGTTTTTGACGAACCCGATGACGTCGCCCGACGCGCCGCATCCGAAACAGTGATAGTATTTGTCCGCCGCGTTGACGGAAAAGGAGGGCGTCTTTTCATGGTGGAACGGGCAGCACGCCCAGTAATTATAGCCGCGCCGCTCAAGTTTTATATAGCTTCCGATGACTTCCACAATGTCGCTGCGCTCTTTCAGCTCGCGGATGAAGTCCTGAAAGGTCTCCTTGTTCACACGCTCCCCTCCTTCGGCACGAACAGCTTCTTGAAGACCCCGATCGCATAGCGGTCGGTCATCGAGGAGAGATAGTCGCAGATCGCCTGCGGCACGTCGCTCTGCGCCGTCTCCAGATAGAGCACGGGCAGCTCCTCCGGGCGCTCGGAAAAGTATCCGTACAGGGATCGGAGCAGCCGCTCCGCGCTCTCCTGAATGAGACGGTTGGCGTGTTCGTAGACGTGTTCGAACATGAACGCACGCAGATCGTCGAGCGCCTTCTGCTTCTCCTCCGACATTCTGACGTACGGTTTTCCCACAGACGTCTCGTAGATATCCATGACACAGGTGTTGATGCGCGCCGACGTATCCCGTCCGAAGATGCGCACGCTCTCGGCGGGCAGCTCGTCGTCCGTGATGATACCCGCGCGGATGGCGTCCTCGATATCGTGGTTTATGTAGGCGATGCGGTCGGCGAGGGAGACCGCGCATCCCTCGAGCGTCGCGGGGTGTCCGCTCTTGGTGTGGTTGACGATACCGTCGCGCACTTCAAAGGTGAGATTGAGCCCCTTGCCGTCCTTTTCGAGCTTGTCCACCACGCGCAGCGACTGCTCGCTGTGGCGGAACCCCGCAGGGTTGAGCGCGGCGAGCACGCGCTCGCCGACGTGCCCGAAGGGAGTGTGCCCGAGGTCGTGTCCCAAGGCGATCGCCTCGGCGAGATCCTCGTTGAGGGAGAGCGCACGCGCCAGCGACCTTGCGATCTGCGAGACGTCGAGCGTATGCGTGAGCCGCGACATATAGTGATCGCCGTCCGGCGCAAAAAAGACCTGCGTCTTGTTTTTCAGGCGCAGAAAGGCCTTGGAGTAGATGATGCGATCCCGGTCGCGCTGAAAGTCGGTGCGCATGGGGCAGGGCGTCTCCTCCCGCGCTCTTCCCCTGCTCTCGTACGACCGCGTCGCATAGGGCGAGAGAAAGGCGCGCTCCTTCTCGTATGTCTTTTCCTTGAGCGTAAATTTGTTCATCACTTGGTTATTTCGCAAAAAAAAGAAAAACTCCTTGTTTTTCGCCAAAATTTTTTCAAAATTTTTTTCCGCGCACAACAACGCCGGCTCCACCGCGGTGAACAGATCGAGCTTTCCCCTCGTCGCGGCGAGGAGGCAAAAAGGCTCCCTCCCCTCTCGCGGCAAGGGAAGAAGGGCTCCCTCTCCGAGGGAGCTGGCGCGGAGCGCCTGAAGGAGTTGCTCGGAGCTGTCACGAAGTGACTGAGGGAGTTGTTTCGCAAAAATCTTTGCTGCGCAAATCTTTTTGCGAGTTAAATCATGACGCGAGCAAAACTGCGTTTTGCGCTGCGGGACTCAATTTGCGCATACCTGCGCGCGTCGCGGCAAGGCACAGAAAGGCTCCCTCCCCGAGGGAGCTGTCACGAAGTGACTGAGGGAGTTGTTTCGCAAAAATCTTTGCTGCGCAAATCTTTTT
>CALVWN010000007.1 GCA_944367415.1 uncultured Clostridia bacterium
GGAAAAAAAGCCCGACCGCCGACGAAGCTTTGCCGAGGGGGCCCCTTTGGGGTGTCGGCAAAATCTCCCGACAAAATCTTCCGACCGCAATGCGCGGCAGGACAAACGTCCTGTCGCGTTTTTGCGCACCGTAAATCTTGGATGTTATATTAAGTTCATGTTATTTTGCTCAATTACGTTTGAAAGTATATTGCTCAGGCAGTCCTCTGATTTTTGTTTTTTCTGATCGCCTATGACAGTTGTGATATAATATAGATATGAATAACAAGACAGCCGTGAAATATCTGCTCATTACATTCGCCATAACATACTTATGTTGGTGGGGCGTGGCGATCCTTGTCGCATACACCGACTTTGTTTACGGGGATGTACTTCCGACCATAATTTATGTGATCGGCAACTTCGGGCCGGCGATCGCCGCACTGTTCTGTATTGGCGGGAACAATTATTCGCATAGGCTCAAGGCATTTTTGTTTTCCTATAAAAAACACGGCATATGGGTTTTTCTGTTATTTGTTGTTTTGGTTTCACTGACAGTCGGTCTTTCTTCAATGGAGTGGAATCCGCAAATGACGGCATGGAATTTTATATTATCCCTGCTTGGCTCCATGTTCATCTATGGCGGGGAAGAGGAACTCGGTTGGCGAGGGATCTTGCAGCCGATTTTGTCAAGGAAAATATCTTTTCCGCTTTCTTCGCTTGCGTGTGGAGTGATATGGGCACTGTGGCATCTTCCGCTTTGGTTCATTGAAGGGCACCCGAATCAGTCAATGCCCTTTTGGGTACAGGCATCATTGGGGATTTTTCTCTGTTTTTGGTTGGGGATCATTTACGAGCGGTCGGAATGCCTTCTGTTCTGTATGCTGTTTCACGGCTATGTGAATGTGCTGATTTCATCGTTTGTATTAAAGTTGAATTGGGTTCTGCTTGCGGGGATCGTGTTGACGACGGCTGCGGCGATCGTGCTTTGGCTGTTAGCCGAAAAGCAGGCAAAGAGCAACCGATCTGGCGACAACGGTTGACCGAGTACATGATACGACAGAGCAGCCGCTCCGGTTTTTTTTCTGAAAAATCTGATTTTCCCTTTTTATGTCCCGAAAAGAGTACACGCGTTGTCGTATGATATAATTGAAAATCAACGAATGAGGTGTTTGTATGCGTGGTTTTGAGAAAGTCATCGGGTACGAAAAGGAAAAAGAAGAACTGATGCAGCTCTGCGACATGGCAAAGAACCCGGAAAAGTACCGCTCTCTCGGCGTGCATCTTCCGCAGGGCGTTCTGCTGCACGGGGCGCCGGGCGTCGGCAAGACGCTCATGGCAACGGCGTTTGTCGAAGAGATCGGCAGAAAGGCGTTCATTCTTCGTAAGGATGAGGCAAATGCCGATTTCGTCGCAAAAATCGGACGGGTATTCGAACAGGCAAAGGCGGAAGCGCCCTCCGTCGTCTTTCTGGACGACCTTGACAAGTTTGCGGCAGACAGTGATATGCGCAATCCCGAAGAATTCATCGCCGTGCAGACGGCGATCGACGCGACGAAGGGGAGCGATGTGTTCGTCATCGCCACCGCGAACAACATCCGCGATTTGCCGAGTTCTCTGCGCCGTCCCGGAAGATTTGACCGGATCCTCGAGATTTGCGTGCCCAACCGCCGCGAGGCGACCGACATTGTGCGCCATTATCTGAAGGATAAGTATGTCGCCGACGATGTGGCCGCCGAGAGCGTCGCGCGCCTGATGGACGGCAACTCGTGCGCCGCGCTCGAATCTGTCCTCAACGAGGCGGGCATCTACGCGGGGTATGACAATCAGACGCAAATCAGTATGCCTTACGTCGTGCGCGCGGTGCTCCGTCTTATCTTTGAGGCAGAAGAGGCCATCAACGAGACCTCCGTCTCCGACCGCGAAAAGGTCGCGTTCCATGAAGCGGGCCACGCGGTCGCGGCGCTGCACTTTGACCCAGAGGGGGTCGGACTCATCTCCATCCGCCCCAGCAAGAGCGATGCCTGTGGGGTCGTGCAGCTTCTGCAGCGCGAAAGCTATTTTGGCTCCCTTGAGCAGATGCGCGCGCGTGTCATCTCGCTGCTTGCGGGCAAAGCGGCGGTCGAACTGAAATACGGAAGTATCGACGTGGGGGCGTCCTCCGATCTCAAACGCGCAGGCCGCATCATGCAGCGCTTCGTGACGGATTACGGCACGCAGGGATTTGCCTGTCTCTTCGGCGTAGAGCATTGGACGGTGGATTCCGAACGCCATGCCGACGACATTACGATGGTGCGCAACGCCATGCTCGAGCGCTGTTACGAAGAGGCGAAGGCGATCCTGCGCAGCAACTGGGCATTTGTCGAAACGCTCAGCCGGAAGCTCGTGGAAAAGAACACGCTCATCTATGAAGAAATCGTTGCGCTCAAGAACGCTGCATGAGAAGACCGCTCTGTAAAAAACCGGCGAGGCATTGCCTCGCCGGTTTTTTGTGCAATTTCAGGCGTTGTCACCGAGTGCGGCGCACCGTTCGGCATAGAAGTCGTACATGGCGCCGAAGTACGTCCGGAAGGTCTGGAACATTGCATCCTCGCCGAGCGCCGCATAGCGTCCGGAGGCGTCCTCCCAGAGGCGCAGAAGCTCTGCAAGCAGCGTCGTCGTGTTGCCGTCGTCGTCGGTGATGGTACCGTCCGGCGTGTTGCGGTAGGCGATATAGGCGATCTGCACGTTGAGCAGCGACGTCACGAGCTGCTGCATGGAGGTGTTGTCCTTGAAGATGATCTGCTGTGCCGCCGCCTCGATCCCGCCGTGGAAGAGGTTGAGCGTGTCCATCGAGAGCAGGAGGAGCTGTTCCTCCGCGCTGAGCGCACGGAAGTCGGAGAGCATTGCCGCGACCGCTTCGCCGTCCGTAAAGTCAAATTCCTCGCCGATGTAGGGGATACCGGACGCCCGGACGATCGTCCAGAAGTAATCGGCATAGTTTTTGAGGAAGGTGCGCAGCGCGGTCGCCTGCTCGTACTGCGTCTGGTCGATCCCCAGCGTCATGAGATAGCGGATATACGCTCCGTCCGCCGTATAGACGCCGTAGTAGAGCGGCTCCCGGTAGGTGCTTTCGCCGTAAGGCATGAAGTAATATGCCTCCCGGACAGGATCGCTGCCCGCCATGAGCGCCGCCGAAAGCTCGCGCACGCGCTCGTAGGAGGCGAGGAAGGGCAGATACAGATCGATCGGCTCCATAAAGTCGGAGAGATCATCGATGTACGTCTTGGCGAGCGAGGTGCCGTCGATGGCATCTGCAAGCGCTTCAAACGTCGTCATCGCCTCGCCGAGATCGACTTCCTTGTAATCCCAGACGGTGCCTTCCTCCGTCTGCGTCGCGGCAAAGCGTGCAAAGCGGGTCATGTAGGCGTCATAGAAGAAGGAGAGATAGCTGTCGAACTTCGCCTTGTCCGTTCCGACCCATTCGCCCTCATAGGAGGCCTGCGTATCCGTCATCGTATTGCAGAAGTTGTCGATATCGCCGTTTGCATAGTATTCCAGCGCGAGCAGCAGACCGGTGAAGACGTCGTAGGCGGTGTTTGTGTCCTCCGACGAGATGTCGATGCCCAGTTCTCCGAGATAGTAAGCGTAGAGGAATGCGGAGAAATCGGAGCAAAGGTATCCGTTATAGGGATAGAGTGCAAATTCGGGGAACTTTTCGCCGTAGAGATAGTTGATCGATTGGATCATGCACAGCTGCTGGTTGGGCATGAGTGCGACGAACTTTTCAAACATGGCGCGCACGTTGGTGCCGAACTCGTCGCTGTCGGCATAGCTTGCATCTTCGCTGTACTGAAGCCAGAGGTCGAAGTAGAGATCCCAGATTTCCTGTACGTCTGCGTCATAGGAAGACGCGCCGCGCAGATCGTAATACCCGCATTCGCCCGTGAGCATCTCGGAGAGAATGGGCGCATAGTAGAGGGTGAACAGCTCCGTGTACATCTCGTCGTTGAGCAGAAGCAGTTCCTCCGCCAGCTGCGTCGCCTCTTCGTACAGATAGAGGAAGAGGGTGCTGTCCAGCAACTCCGGAAAGTCTCCGGAGGTCGGATCGAAGGAGGTGCGGTAGCTCTGCATGAGCTGCTGCGCCACCTGCCCGTAGGAGAACACGACGCGCAGTTTTTCGAGCGGCAGGGGGAACATCAGCGAACTGAGGTTGTCGATGTTGGTCAGCGACTGGGAATACTCGTTCTCCATGATGTCGAAGTAGTAGAAGCGGTAGAGGATCTCAAAGACGTCCTCCTTTTCCCGCCAGCCGTTGAGGAGGGGATAGAGCGAGGCATTGCCCGCGTCGTTCTCGTTGATCTCCATGAGCGTCATATAGACGTCATTGACATCCGCGCGCTCGAGCGCTGCAATGTCCTCCTGCGTCCAATCCTCGGGAACGAGCGCGGCAAGGGCGTCGAGCGCATCCTGCGACCATTCCAGCACCTCTGCAATGTCGTTCATGAAGGCGGTGTCGGGGATGATGGAGGCGAGCGCCGCAGCCGTTAGGTCGACGGGTACGCCATCGATGACGGTGTCGTAGATGACGGTAGTTTCGCTCTTTGTAAGGAAGATATCATTGTTCAGAAGACCGCCCAGCGTCCTCAGGATCTGCATCTGCTCGTCATTTTCGTCGAGCAGTTTCTGCGCCGCGGCTGCCGCCTCCTCGCGCGTGTCGCACAGATAGATGAGATCGCCCACTTCGTCGATCTCGAAGGCGTTCGCAAAGGCAGCGTTCACCGTATCCATCCACTCGTTGTAGGCGTAGACGACGGCGAGCCTTGCGACGGCGTCAAACTGCTCCTGCGTGATGTAGTTCGCGTCCGCTGTCTTGAGACCGCAGTAGAGCTGCATCATCTCAATGGCAAGCTCCTTCTGCTCCTGCGTGACGCCTTCGGGGTACGCCATGCCCGGCTCTTCCTCGGTGGCGAAGCGGTAGCAGTCCCAGTCGAGCGCGGAGAGCGCTTCGGCGGCGTCCTGAAAGCGCGAGACGTCGCTGTAGGTGATCTCGACGGAGTATTCCGCCATTTTCATGCCGCGGTAGGAGACGGCGATCGTCTGCGTGACGGAAGGATTGTCCTTCGTCGCCGCGCTCGGGTCAAATCCCGAGGTCGTCAGCTGCGAGTAGCTGACGTTGCGCGTCGTCTTGCCGTCCGGGCTGAGAAGGCGCAAGGATGCGCCGACCATGTTGAGTTCGGTCTCGTGGCTCTCGTAGGCGCGCTTGCGCGGCTGGGTAAAGCTGATCTGCGGCTCCACGACGGAGACGGAGAAGGTGCCCTCAAAGCGCTCGCCGTTCTGTTCGTAGACGGCATTCAGCGTCAGATCCTGCGGCTTGCTCGAATCAAATCCGGAGACGGTGAGCGCGTTGTCGAATCCGTTGGTGCTGATGACGGAGCCGTCGTCGCGCGTGATGTTGATGCGCGGCTGTGCGTCGGAGAACTGCTCTCCGACGAAATAGACGTACTGCTCCGCCGTGCGGAAGCGGGGGACGACGGTGACAACGTACGTCGTCGTCTTTCCCTCGTAGGTGACGGTGAGCGTCTGTTCGCCGAGCGTGTTCTTGTCATAGCCCGTGACGGTGACGCCCTTCGCATTGAGGGGGATGCGCGTTCCGTCTGCAGTGATGCCGCCCTTGGAAAGGTCGAGGTCGTTGCCGAGCACATAGATGCTCTGCGGCATATTGCCGGTGTCGACGGCGACGTTTTCCACCGTCTTGCAGGCGGCAAGCGCAAACAGCGCCCCGATGAGCAGCAAAACGCCCGTAAGACCTGCAAGCAATCTCTTTTTCATAGTGTTCTCCTGTATGTGTTGTGTTTTGCGGCAGTTGCCGCCGAAGGGTCAGTTTGCCGTCCAGACGGCGTACAGCGTCGTTCCCGCAGGAACGTCCGCAAGGTCGTTGAGTGCATACTGTGCGCTGCCGCCCTGTTGGGTCGCCCAGCCCGCAAAGGTGTACCCCTCGCGCTCGGGCGCAGAGAGCTGCGTCGTGAGATTGGTGTTCTCCACGCTCGTCTGCGTCAGCGTGAAGGAGACGAGCCAGCCTTCCTCCGAGAACTGCGCGCCCCAGACGACGGGGCGGTAGGAGGAATTCCAGCGCACGTTCCAGCCGTCGTTCGCGACGGATGCGTCTGTCCAGAAGGTGAGCGCGTCGCAGCCGTAGAAGGCGTGCGTGCCGATGGTCTGCACCGAGCCGCGCAGCACGAGATTGGAGAGCGATGCGCAGTTGCGGAATGCCTGTTTTCCGATGGAGCGCAGAGATGCGGGCAGCTCGACGCGCGCCAGCGACGTGCAGCCGTAGAAGGCATAGTCGCCGATCGTCTGCACATTGCCCAGTCCGAGATCGGTGAGAGACGTGCATTTATAGAACGCGTAGCTTCCGATGGTCTGCACGGAGGCGGGGAGCTGTGCGGCGCGCAGCGAGGAACAGCCATAAAAGGCGCGCTCGCCGATCGTCGTCAGCCGTTCGCCGAAGAGGATGTCCGTGAGCTGTTCGCAGCGGTAGAAGGCGCGGTCTCCGATCTCTTTGACGCTGTCGCCGAAGATGACGCTCTTCAGGGACGCCATGTTTGCGAAGGCGTAATTTCCGATGACTTCCACGCCCGCGCCGATGACGACGGAGTCAATGCCCCCGGAGACCTCTCCGTCCTCCGTCGACTGCGTGAATCCGCAGCCGTAGAAGGCGTAGTCGCCGATCTCCTTCACGCTGTCGGGGATGACGAGTTCGTCGCGGTCGGTGTCGGTACTGCCCGTGCCGAGCGCGCACTTATAGAAGGCGCTCCTGCCGATGCGTTCGAGTCCGTAGGGCAGTCCCTTGACCTCGGTGAGCTGTCCGTCCGAGGAAGAGGCGCCGTCGTCAATGACGACATAGCTTCCCGCGCGGGTGGAGAGGGAGGCGAGATTGTCGCAGTGGTAGAAGGTGTAGTCCTCGATCTCCTTCAGCCCCGAGGGGAGCACGACGGAGGTAAGATTCGTACACTTGTAGAAGGCACTCCTGCCGATGTGTCCGATCGTCTCGGGCAGCGCGGCGGAGGTGATGAAGTCGCAGCCGTAGAGCGCGTAGTCGGCGATGCCGGCGGCGTTCTCGGGGAAGGAGAGCGAACCGTAGGTGTCGTTGTCCTTGCATCCGACCAGCCACGTTCCCGCAAAGACTTCGCGCGAGGCGTTGTTCCAGATGCCGGAGTCGCGGAAGGCGTACATCCCGACCCGTTCAAGAGATGCGGGCATCTCGATGTCGGTGAGCGACGTGCAGCCGCGGAAGGCGTAGTCGCCGATGGAGCGCAGGGAGCTCTCCGCGAGCGCGCCGTTTTCATACGATCCGAGAATGACGTCGGTGATGCCGGAGCAGCCGGCGAACGCTTCGTCGCCGATGTGCCGGACGCCGCTGCCGAGAATGACGGCAGCGATGGACGTGCTGTTCCGGAAGGCGCCCGCGCCGAGATAGCGCAGCGAATCGGGCAGTACGATGGTGCCCGAGAGCGCCTCGCTGCCCGAGAGCGCCTCGTCGGCAATGCCGACGGTTCCCTCACGGATATCGGGCTGCATGCCGCGGTAGGCGAGCAGCCAGCCATCCAGATAGGTCGCTCCGTTTTCCTCGATGAGCGCTGTCTCGTGGAACGTCTCCTTGCCGATCGCCTCGACATTTTCGCCCAGCGAGACGTTTTCGAGCGACGTACAGCCGTAAAACGCCTGTTCGCCGATCGTCGTGACGGCGTCGGAGAGGGCGGCGGAGGCGAGCGACGTGCAGCCTTCAAAGGCGTGCGCGCCGATGCTTGCGATGTTGCCGCCGACGGTGACGGAGGGAAGCGACGTGCAGCCGCGGAAGACGTTTTCCGGAAGGGCGGAAAGCCCGCCGCCCAGCTGCAGCGACGTGAGCGCGCCGCAGTCGGCGAACGCGCCCGCACCGAGGAGGGTGACGCTGTCCGGGATCGCGGCGGAAGTCAGCTTCGAGCAGCCGTTGAACGCGCTCTCCCCGATCGATGTGAGCGAAGTTCCGAATGTGACGGAGGGGAGATTGCGGCAGTATTCGAATGCCTGATCTCCGATCGTGTGCAGGCTGTCCGGGAAGACGACGGCGCTGTCGAGCGCGCGGCAGCTCTGGAAGGCGAGATCGCCGATGCTTTCCAGCCCTTCGGAGAAAGTGACGCGTTCGAGAAGAGAGCAGTTGGCAAATGCCTGCGTGCCGATCTCGCGGATGTTTCTGCCGAGCGTGACCGAAGTGACGGTCGTCTTGTTGGAGAACGCCTTGTCGCCGATGCGGATGACGGGAAGTCCGCGGTAGCTGTCCGGAACGACCACGTCGCCCTGCGCCGCGCCCAGCCCCGACACTTCGAAGGCGGTGTTGCTCTCGATCTGACGGAAGGTCAGCCCCGTCTCGTGTTCGCGCGTGAAGGTGATGCTCTCCGACCACGTCGAGTCGCTGTAGGGATTGTTCCCTCCGACGACCGCCTTGACGCGCAGCGTGTATGTTCCCTCGCTCAGGCGTTCGAGCGAATAGGAATTTTTGCCCGAATCCGCCTCCTGCGTGCCCTCCTGTCCCTCGATGCGGACGGTGTAGTAGTCCGCATTGCTGACGGGGTTCCACGAGAGCGTGAGCGTGATCCCGTCGATGTTGAGGCCCGAGGGGGCGGGGAGGGGATTGCCGCACGCAGTCAGAAAGAGGAGCAGCGCGCAGAGCAGCAGGGGGGTGAGGATGCGGGCGAACCGGGATGCCCGCTTATTTTCTGCCATGTTGATCTCCTTGCGCGTTGGTTTCGTTGAGTTCTTTGAGCGCCTTTCTGTCGCGGATGATCTCGTGCGGCCACTTGAATTTGAACTTGCGCACGGCGATGTCGAGCAGGACGCACACCATGATGATGATCAGGAAGGTGAGCGCCGGATCGAAGGTGCGGTGCAGGTAGGCTTCAAAGGTGGAGAAGATCTCGACCGGATCGGAAATGACCGCGCCGTTTCCGCTCTCTGCGAGGGATGCGAGGAAGTCCGCGCCCTCCTGTGCGTCGCGGATGGCGAGATACTCCTCCGAATAGGAAAAGCTCTGTGTGAGGGTGATGTCCGAGAGGACGTTGCCCATGCTGTCGATCTTCTCGATGAGGATGGCGTAGACGCCCGTGTACCGGATGGTGAAGTTGAATCCGACGTTGTTTCCCACCGGCGTGACGGGTACGCCGCCCGGGTAATAGTTCTTCGCGTTGTCCGAGAGGGGCGTCACGCTCACGCGCACGCTCTCGCCCTCGGCACAGTCGGTAAACACGTTGAGACGGGTGGAGTAGTTGTCCGTGATCTTCTCATAGACGAAGTCGGTGCGGTCGGGTTCGGGCGGCTGCAGCGGTGCGAGGCTCTCCGCAATGTTGCGGATGAGCTGCCGCGCAATGGCGTCCGCCAGCCATTCCGCCGACCAGTTTCCGTTCAGATCGCCCATGAAACTGCCCACATTCCCCGCGCCGAACTGCCATGCCGCATAGATGGGAACGTACTCGTAGAGGAGGGGCACGACGACGCTGTCATCCTTGACGCGCGTGCCGTAATAGCCGTATAAGAGGGGAAGCTCGGAGGCGTCGATGCCCGCAAAGATGGACGTGTGGTCGCCCACGGAAGGGGTGAATTCGATGCCCTCCATCAGCTCGGAGAGGGTGACGGAGGCAAGATCCTGCTGCATATAGATGCCGACCGTGCCTTCCATCTCGTCGAGGCCGATGTTGTAATGGTTGCCGTGGCCGCGCTCGGCGGTCTGCTGCATCTGCTCAAAGCTGTTTCCGCTCTCGCTCATGCCGAGCGTGATGACCGACATCGTGATGCCGCGCTCGTAGTTCCAGTCGATGTACTTTCCGTAGGCGTTGTTGTCGTTGTCGGAAGTCGGCTCGAGATGGTCGAAGGGATTGCCGTCCGTGATGAGGATGATGTGCTTTCTGTCGACGTCGATGGGCGCGAGCGCTCTGCCCGCGCGGTCGATGGCGCCCGAGAACACGGTGCCGCCGCTGCCGGAGGATTCCTCACCGCTGCCGAGGTTGCGGATGGCGTCGCGGATGGTTTCCCGCTGCGAGACGGGCAGGACGCTGATCTCCTCGGTTGCAGAAGTGCTGAAGCTCATGACGCCGCAGTAGTCGCGCTCCGTGAGCACGTCGAGCGTCTCTTCCGCGCCCTGCAGCGCCGCTTCAAAGCGCCCGCTGCTCATGGAACCCGAGCTGTCGATGACCAGCATGACCGCGATGGGCGGGGAGTAGTCGATCGCCTGCACGGGCAGCATCTCCTGGAAGAGCGTGCCCGCAAGGTCGTCGCGGTTGTAGGCGTGCGGCGTGGGATTGCCGTCCGCGCCGACGTCGTTCTGTCCGCCGACGGTGAACATACTTCCGCCGAGGTCATAGACGTATTCGTAGAGCGCCTCGTCGAACCCTTCGGGCATTCCGGGCGCCTTCAGGTCGGAGTTGGCGATATTGACGAGGATGACCTGCTGATAATTGCAGAGTTCCTTTGCGGTCGCGGGGATCTCGGCGGCGTCGCTGTGAACATTGAGGATGCGCACGCTGAAGGTGCCCGGCTGGTTCTCCGCAAGCACATTGGCAAGTTCGGTCGCCTCGCCGGGTACGTTTTCGAGAATGAGCACATCCTCGAACGCGGAGATATCGAGATAGGTCTGAAAGACGTTGTTGTGCGTGACGGTGTCCGTTCCGCTCTCGATGGTGAGCAGCAGGTCGTGCATTCCCGCCGACTGAAAGACATGGGGGAAGGTGAGCGTCTGCGTGCCCTCCTTGAGCGTGAAGGAGAGCGTCTCGTCGGGAACGGGGAACTGGTTGTCCGCGATCGTGATAAAGACGTTGGTGTCCTCCGCGATGGAGCTCTGCACCGTGAGCGAGAGATCGACCGCCTGTCCGAGCACGACGCGCTCCTGCGGAAGGGCGGCTTCGAGCAGCATGATCTCGCTGTGTTCCTCGTCCGGGAAGCACACGGTGTCGATCCGTACGCCCGTCGCGGCGATCAGCTCCGCCGTCGTCTGCGCCGCGGCGTCCGTCTCAAAGCCGTCCGACAAAAGGACGATCTTGGAGGTCTTTGGATTGGTGAACTGTCCGGCGGCAAATTCCAGTGCGGCGGAGATATTCGTCGCGCTCGCGTCGGGTGCAGCCGCCGCGAGATAGGTGCGGTAGACTTCGCGCGTGTCATAGGAGAGGGGCGCGGCGTACACCTGATCGTATCCGAAGGTCACGATGCCGACTTTTTCGCTGTCGTCGGCAAGATTGAGGATGGTCTGGATATAGTCGTCGCGCGCGTCTGCCTGCTCCGATCCGCTGTCGGATGCGTCCACCACGATGAGCAGTTCGTTTTCGCGGTTGGGAACGGTATAGGCAAAGGAGATGCCCGCGATGAGGGTACAGCAGAGCGTCACGGCGAGCGCGTGCAGGATGACGGAGATGACGCGGTTGCGCGTTTTGCGGAACTTCTTCGGGATGAGGAAGAAGGGGATGAGCGTGCATAAAAGCGCGGGAACGAGCAGAAGAAGCAGCCACGGGTTCTCGAAATGGATCTCAAACATATGCGCCTCCCGTCACACGTTCTCCCGCATATGCAGGAACCATTCCACGACGAGGCAGACGAGCGCCGCCGAAGCAAACCAGATGAGCAGGTCGGCGATGCCTTCCTCCTGCGTGTCGTTCGTGTACAGCGCGGGGAGCGCGTTCTGCACGCGGAAGATGTTGCTCTCGGACGCGGGGATATGCACGAAGAACTGCTCGACGACGGGCGCGCCCGTCATATCCGTCTGCGTCACGGTATAATCCCCGGGCGCGGTGACGAGAAGGGAGGAGGGAAGACTGTCAAATTCCTGCTTTCCCTCCGGGCCGTCCACGGTGAGCGTTTCGCCGCGGGCGTTGAGCGTCACCGTGTCGCCCACTTCGAAGGCATTCGAGGAGAGCGTCGCGGGGAAATAGTAGTTGAAGAAATTGTACATCATGATGGAAAAGTCGGGAGTCACGCTGTAGTCCGATTGGGCAAAACTGAGCGCGAGCACACAGATCTTGGCATTCGGCTCGTTCTTTGCGAGCAGGACAGGCTCCCCGTTGCAATACATGAGTTCGGAATACCCGTCACTCGGGTAGACGCGCCGGTATTGGTTGACGGTGGGGATGCGGGAGGGATCGGTGTACTGCGTGATGGCGTGCGGCTGTCCGAGTGCGAGCGTGAAGTTTCCGCCCGTCTCCACGATGCCGCCGAGGGTGAGCCCGCTTCCCTCGGGTGCCGTGTCGGGATCGGCAAGCA
This sequence comes from uncultured Clostridia bacterium, assembly GCA_944367415.1. GTDB lineage: Bacteria > Bacillota > Clostridia > Christensenellales > Borkfalkiaceae > Gallimonas. The sequence continues at coordinate 12,241 of CALVWN010000007.1, forward strand.
GCACGACGCCGTCCGTCGGCATGACGGCAGGCATCTGATGCTCGAAGAGATAGAGATCGAATCCCTCCGTCGCCGCCTCGTCCGCGCTTGCCTCGACGATCTCGATGTTCCACTGATAGCGCTTGAGTTCGCGCAGATTGTTGAGGATGCCGTAGAAGAAGTTGTTGTGCGAAGTGCTGGCGTACTGCACGCGGATGGTCTCCTTGGTGCCGCCGTAGACGTTGAACATATTGTCGCGCTGCAGGGAGTCGTCCTCGTCGATGTGGACGTACATCTCGCGGAAGGAGACGATCGCCTCGCCGCCGAAATCGGCTGCCGTAAAGGTGAGCGTCTTTTCCGGATCGAGGTCGGTGAAGTATTCCGTCTTGGAGGCAATGCGGGGCGCGGCGTTCGCGTCTCCGTTGACGCCGAGCAGTTCGCACGTCACGGTCATGGGCTTTGCCTGCCCGTAACAGCCGGCGTCCACCGTGAAGGTGTAGGTGTTACTCTCCTCGAGGTTGGGCGTCACGTTGAGGATGGCGGCATTCCAGTCGTCGTCCGCCGAGACGTCGACGACGCGGAACGCGCCCTGATCGAGGTATTGCGTTGCCGTGTAGAGAATGATTTCCGCTTCGGAATTGAGCAGAAGCACTTCCTGCGCAAGCTCCGCCGCGCCCGCAATATCTGCCGCGCCGAAGCTGCACGCCGTGTCGCTCAGCTGCGCGAGGCGCTCCGGAAGTTCCTCCTTGTTCTCCGCGGTGAGGCGGGAGATGGCAAAGTGCGCATCGTCGTCCGCCACGATTACGGAGAGGACGCCGTCGTCATAGCGGAAGGCGTCGTCTGCAAGTTCTCTTACATAGCCCAAGGCGCGCTCGAAGCGCGTCTCATTCTCGGAGGCGACCATCATGCCGACCGAAGCGTCGACGATGGCGACCTTTTCATGTTTGGAGGGCGTCTGCGCGGCGGCAACGGCGGGCTGCGCCATCATCACCGCGAGACACGCAAGGAGCAGCAGCTGCAAGAGAAGGATGAGAATGTTGCGCAGTCTGCTGATGGGGATGCGATTTTTTTTGTAACGCAAACTCAGCTTCCAGACATAGGTACTGGAAACGAGCTTTTCGTTGTAGTTGGGGCGCAGAAGATAGATGAGCAGCAGCACCGCGACGGAGAGCAGCCCGAGCAGCCCCAAAGGCAGTAGTAATGTCATTCTTATATACCGGTCTTCGGCGGGATGCCGAATGGTCTCTCAGGCGCGTTCGCCGCGCCGACGGGAAGCGAGAGGGCAATCATTTTTTGCCGAAGCCGCGCTTCTTGGGTTCGGGAGCAGGCTCCGCCGGTGCCTCGCCGCCCTTTTTGCCGAGCTGAGCGACGATCTGACGGATGATCTCGTCGGCGGAAATGCGTTCCGCGATCGCCTCGAAGTTGAGCTTGATCCTGTGCCGCAGCACGGGGAAGGCGAGCGCGTTGACGTCTTCGGCGGTGACACAGAGGCTCCCGCGCATGAGCGCCTTCACCTTTGCCGCCGAAATGAGCGACTGACCCGCACGCGGGCTGGCGCCGAGGCGGATATATTTTTTCGCCGCCTCCGCGGCGCACGCGCTGTCGGGATGGGTCGCCGAACAGAGCATCATCGCATACCGCATGACGTCCTCCGCAACGGGGATCTGGTTCGCCGTCGCGCGCATCTTGAGCAATTCCTCACCCGTGCACGCCGCGTCCGCCACTTCCGCCATCGTCTTTTGCGTCATGTCGACAATGGACATCAGCTCGTCAAGGCCGGGATTGGGCACGATGAGCTTGAACATGAATCTGTCCATCTGCGCCTCGG
>CALVWN010000008.1 GCA_944367415.1 uncultured Clostridia bacterium
TCGGCTTTCTGCGCTATACGGGGGAGGACGGCGCTACGCGCTACGCGCCCCTTGTCCTGGCGCCCGCGCGCATCGGCCGCGCCAAGGGAAACGAGGATTTCTCCGTCAGTCTCTCGCCCGATGAGGGCTATTCGGTCAACTCCACGCTGCTCGAGTTTCTCAAGCAGGAATTCAACATCGACGTGCGCGGACTGGGGGGCGACGTGGGCGCACTCAAGATCGCCGAGATCCTCGCGATGGTGCGCGCCGAGACGGCAAACATGAAGGGCTGGGATGTCGTCCCCGACGTCTATCTCGCCGCCTTCTCCTTCCAGAGCTACCTCATGTGGAACGACATCCGCAACCACATCGGCGAGCTGTCCAAAAACGCCATCGTGTCGGCGCTCATGAACAACCGCATCGACCGCGCGGACGTTCCCGCGCCGCCCGATGAGGACGAGGGCGACCCGGAGGCGGTGCTGCTGCCCCTGCCGTCGGACAGCTCGCAGTATTCCGCCGTCGCGCTCTCGGGGGCGGGGGCGAGTTTCGTGCTGCACGGCCCGCCCGGAACGGGCAAGAGCCAGACCATCACCAACATCATCGCAAAAGCGCTCTCGGACGGCAAGAAGGTGCTGTTCGTCGCCGAGAAGAAGGCGGCGCTCGACGTCGTCAAAAAGCGGCTCGACAACATCGGCATCGGCGAATTCTGCCTCGAGCTGCACTCCAACAAGACGGATAAGACGGACGTTCTGCGCCGCCTCGAGCAGACGCTTGCGCTCACAAAAACGGAGGACGTATCCGGCTTTTCCGACCGCGCCAAGGAACTCGTCGCCCTGCGCGAGGAGCTCAAAGCCCCCATGCGCGCCCTGCACGAAAAGCGCAGGCTGGGCATCTCCGTCTATCAGGCGATCCTGCTCTACTTAAAGAACAAGAGCGCGCCCGACATCCTCGACATCGAAAGCTCCTTCTATGATTCGCTCACCGAGGAGAAGCTCTCCGAGTGCCGCCGCATGATCTTGTCCGCCGCCGCCGCCGCCAAGGAGTGCGGCGGGGTGAAAAATTCCCCCTTCGAGAACGTCAACCTCACCGAGTATTCGCAGACGCTGCGCGACAAACTCTTCTGCGCCTGCGAGGTCATGCTCGCCGAGATCAAGCACCTCAAGGCGTTTTTGGCGCTCTTCCTCGAATTTTACCGGCAGAAGATCTCCACGCTCACGCTGCGCAAGATCCGCGCGCTCTCCGAAGTGTGCGCCCGTCTCGCGGCGGGAACGTACGACAAGTATTTCATGCGTGCGGACGAGGCGGAGTTCTATGTCTTCTTCAACGCGAACAAGCGGCTGGACAGCTGCCTCGAATATTACTACAAGCAGTTCAAGACGCTGCTCGATCTGGACAAGGAACTTCCCGAGCTGAAAAAGGTGTGCGAGCAGGGAGCGGACTGGCGGCTCAACCGCACCGCAAAGGCGGTCGCCAAGAAGCTCGACAAGGTGTCGCTGCGCCCGCTCGACGAGAAGGATGTTCCCAAATTCCTCGAGACGTTGGTGGATATTTACGCCGCGATGGGGCGCGTGAAGGACAACACGGCGCTCTCGCGCGCCTTCGTCGACCGCGCCGGGCGCATCAACTTCAAAAAGCGCGCCGACTTCCTCGCCGATCTCACCGACCTGCATACGCGCGCCGCGGCGATCTTCATGGACTACAATCCGGACGCCTTCAACGGAATGTGTATCCGTGCGACGAGCGGCTATACGCGGCCGGTGCTCGAGGGGTACCTGAAGGCGACGGAGAGCTGGTTTTTAGCGCAGGATTCCTTCCTCACGATCACCTGCGCCGACCGCGACAAGCTCAAGGAGGAGGACGTGCTCGACTACTTCTCCGCCAAGGCGAGCGCGCTCATCGACAACATCGATATGCTGCCCAACTGGTGTATGTACCGCGCGACCGCGGCGAAGCTCTCCGACCTCGGGCTGAACTTCATCACCGAGGCGCTCGAGAGCGGGCGTTTCCGCACCGACAACGTGCTGGCGGGTTTTGAAAAGAACGTCTACCGCAACTTCCTCGAGATCAACATTCCCGCCGACCCGGCGCTCTCGCGCATGACGGTGGGAACGCTCGAGGAGACGGTGGAGAAGTTCCGTCTTCTCTGGGACGACTTTACAAAGCTCACCCGCGAGCACATCCGCGCCCGTCTCATCTCCCGCCTGCCCGCGCCGGACGGGGAGGGGAGCCTTTCCGTCGAGCTGAACGCCTTCACGCGCCTCTCCAAGAGCAATCTGCGCGGCGCCGGTCTGCGCGGACTGTTCGCCGAGATCCCCACGCTCATGTCCGTCGTGGCGCCCTGTATGCTCATGAGCCCGACGACGGTGGCGCAGTATCTGCGCCCCGAGGCGGATCTCTTCGATCTCGTCATCTTCGACGAGGCGTCGCAGATGTCCACCGCGGAGGCGATCGGCTCCATTGCCCGCGCCAAGGCGGCGATCGTCGTCGGCGACCCCAAGCAGCTCCCGCCCACCGCCTTCTTCCACAACGCCTATGTGGACGAGGAGAACCTCGAGAACGAGGATCTCGAGAGCGTGCTCGACGACTGCCTCGCCCTCGGGATGCCCGAACGGCACCTCATCTGGCATTACCGCAGCAAGCACGAGAGCCTCATCGCCTTCTCCAACAGTATGTACTACGACAACCGGCTGTGTACCTTCCCGTCACCCGACGCGATGGACAGCCGCGTCAGACTCATGCTCGTGGACGGCACCTACGACCGCGGCTTCACCAAGCGCAACCGCAAGGAGGCGGAGGCGCTCGTGAGGGAAGTCGTGCGCCGTCTCTCCGACCCCGTGCTTTGCAAATCGAGCATGGGCATCGTCACCTTCTCGAGCGCCCAGCGCGACGACATCGACCGGCTGCTCACCAAGGAGATCATTGCCCGCCATCTCGATGCCGCCGCCTACGACCGCGAGGAACCCATCTTCGTCAAGAACCTCGAAAACGTGCAGGGCGATGAGCGCGACGTCATTCTCTTCTCCGTCTGCTACGGCCCGGACAGCACGGGCAGGGTCTCCCTCAACTTCGGCCCCCTCAACCAGGCGGGCGGCTGGCGGCGGCTCAACGTCGCCGTCTCGCGCGCAAGGGAGGAGATGCTCGTCTTCTCCACGATGACCTCTCCCATGATCGACCTCGCCAAGACCTCTTCCAAGGGCGTCGCGGGGCTGAAGGCATTCCTCGAATTTGCCGAAAAGGGCAGAACGACGCTCGCCGCGCCCTCGGCGTCCGTGCGCACGGGCGCGGGCATCGGAAAGTATATTGCCGAGGAACTCACCGCCTGCGGGTATGAGTGCCGCTACGACGTGGGCGCCTCCGACTTCAAGGTGGACGTCGCCGTCGTCGATCCCAAAAACAAACACCGCTTCATCCTCGGCGTGCTGTGCGACGGCGCCGATCAGTTCTCCGTCAAAGACAGGAACATCCTGCAGGTACAGACGTTAAAGCGGGGCAACTGGAACGTGGTGCGCGTCAACAGCGTCAACTATTACAACAACCCCAAGCGCGAGATCAAGCGCATCAAGGACGTCCTCGACCGCCTGACGGGGGCGGATACCAAGTCGGGCAGCTGGGTCGCCAAGTGGTCGAAGCCGTACAAGGCGGTCAAGACGACGGGCGCGGAGGTCGCCGCCTTCATCACGGGCGGGGAGAACGACGCCGCCATCATGGCGCGGCTCAAAGAGATCGTCGCGACGGAGGAACCCATCTCGCGCGCCTTCCTCAAAAAGCGCTGTCTTGCGACGTACGGCATCCAGAAGAGCGGCACCAAGGTGGAGGCGCGGCTGGACGCGCTCATCGACGGATGCGGCTTCCGCCGCGACCGCGTGATGAATGTGGATTACTTCTACAAGAACCCGCGCGCGCTCGAGATCGGAAAATTCCGCACGGAGGGAGAGAACGCCGTCCGCAAGAGCGGGGAAGATCTCTCCGTCTACGAGGTGGTGTCCGTCGTCAAGGCGGCGCTCGGCGAGCGCGTCGCGCTCTACATGGACGAACTGTGCGCGCTGCTTGCAGGGGTGTTCCCCGCCGTCAAACAGGGGGAGCGGTTCCAGAGCTTTTTGCGCGACTGCATCTCCTACGGCGAGGAGAAGGGGCTGTTCGTGCGCTCGGTGAGCGATCGGATATCATTGGCATAAGGGTTCACAGATTTCTTTTTGAACTGACAAAAAGAAATCTCGTGAGGTTTAGGGAAAACGCCGAAGGGACTGCGCCTGCGGCGCGACTCCTTCTCGTTTTCCCTCTTGACGCGAATTTCGGGGCTTACAATTTTAGTTCGCGTCAATTCACCCTTTCCCCGTAAGCAAAAGTATTTGCAAATTGAGTCCCGCAGCGCAGGGGAACCCTGCTCGCGTCATTATTTCATTCGCAAAAAGATTTGCGCAGCAAAGATTTTTGCAAAACAACTCCCTCAGGCGCTCCGCGCCAGCTCCGAGCAACTCCCTCAGTCACTTCGTGACAGCTCCCTCGGAAAGGGAGCCTTTCTGCGCCCTGCCGCGACGAGGAGAGGGAGCCTTTTTGCGCTTTTCCGCGACGAGGGGAGGGAGCCTTTTGCGCCTTGCTGTGACGCGCGGCGGAAAGAATCGGCGAAACGGGATACAAACGGTTGACAGAGATATGCATGATGTGATACCATGCAACAGGTGGGGCGGTCGATCGTCCCGCGAATGAGGAGTCTATGAGGATCAAACGGAGAATGAGCGTCTGGCGCTATCTTGCGCTCGGCTACGCGCTGCTCATCTTCATCGGCAGTCTCTTGCTGATGCTTCCCATCGCCAAGGAAAGCGGGGAATGGGGAACCTTTTACGACTACATCGACGGTCTGTTCACCGCGACTTCCGCGACCTGCGTCACCGGGCTTACGCCCGTCGTCACGCAGTCGCACTGGACGACGTTCGGTCATGTCGTCATCCTCTGTCTCATCCAGATCGGCGGTCTCGGCTTTACGACGCTCGTCTCCATTCTCTTTATGGCGATCCGCGGCAAGGGGCTGGGGCTGTACGAGCGCACGGCGATGATCCAGTCGGTCGGCGGGAGCAAACTGACGGGCGTCAGAACGCTCGTCAAGCGCATCCTGTTGGGCACGCTGCTCTTCGAGCTGGCGGGCGCGCTCCTGCTCATGATCCGTTTTGTCGACGATTTCGGCGCCATCGGCGTGTGGTATTCCGTCTTTCATGCCGTCTCCGCGTTCTGCAACGCGGGCTTTGACATCATCGGCCCCGTCTCCCTCGTCGACTATGCGCGCGATCCGCTCGTCTCCCTCGTCATCTGTGCGCTCATCATCATCGGCGGACTGGGGTTCTGCGTCTGGGGAGACGTGGTGGACTGCAAGGGCAATCCGAGGAAGTTCTCCTTCTATACCAAAATGGCGCTCATCGGCACGGCGATCCTTCTCGTCGTCGGCACGGCGCTCTTTACGGTGTTCGAGTGGAACAATCCCAACTACGGGGGGTACGGCTTCGGCGACAAGCTGCTCTGCTCCTTCTTCAACGCGACGACGGCGCGCACCGCGGGGTACTTTACGACGCCTCCCGAGTCGCTCTCCAACAGCGGGTGTCTGCTCATGATCATTCTCATGTTCATCGGCGCCTGCTCCGGCTCGACGGGCGGCGGCGTCAAGGTGAGTACCTTCACGGTCATCCTCGTGGGAATGCTCTCCGTACTGCGCGGCAAGAAGGACATCACCATCGCCAAGCGCCGCATCGATCAGAGCGTCATGGGTCAGGCGCTCGCCATCTTCGTGGCGTACCTCGTGCTCACGATCACCGCGACGCTGCTCATCAACGCCATCGAACCGGACGCCGTCGCGGCATTTGACGCCGTCATGTTCGAGACGGTCTCCGCGATCGGCACGGTGGGGCTGACGATGGCGCTCACGCCCCTTCTCTCGCCCGTGTCCGAACTCATCCTCATCGTGCTCATGTATTTGGGGCGCGTCGGGATCCTGACGTTTGCGTTTGCGCTCAAGCGCGCCAAAAAGAGTGAGGCTGCCGTGCGCCGCCCCATCGATACCGTATTCATCGGGTAATGCCCGGTCTGGAAGGAGAAAGATAAGAATATGACTTCAGTTTTGCTCATCGGCATGGGTAAATTCGGCAGAACGCTGGGTGAGAAATTGCTCGGCATGGGGGACGAGGTGATGATCGTCGACAAGAGCGAGGACGTCATCAATTCGCTCGCGCCCCGTTACACCAACGCGCTCATCGCCAACTGCATGAGCATGGACAACCTTGAGACAATGGACATCCCGTCCTTTGACGTTTGCGTCGTCACCATCGGCGAGGACTTCCAGGCGTCGCTGGAGATCACGTCCAACTTAAAGGACTGCGGTGCGAAGCGGGTCGTCTCGCGCGCGACGACGGAGATCCAGCGCAAGTTCCTCCTGCGCGTGGGCGCGGACGAGGTCATTTATCCCGACGCCGACATCGCGGAAAAGCTCGCCGTGCGCCTGAATACCGAGAACGTCATCAACTTTGTCGACCTCGATTCGCAGTACGCCATCTTCGAGATCGAGCTTCCCCGCAAGTGGCTGAAAAAGACGCTCGTCGAAGTCAACCCGCGCGTCAATTACGGCATGAACATTCTGACCATCAAGAACAGCGGCGAGATCATCTATTCCATCGGCGGCGACTATGTGTTTCGCGAGGGAGATCAGCTCCTGGTGTTCGGGAACACCGAGCGCATCCTCGCCTTCACCAACAAGCAAAAATAAACAACGTGTGTTAAAAAACCTGCCGTCGGGCAGGTTTTTTGATAAAATCCGGAAAAAATTCAGCTAACCTCTTGACAAACCTCGGGGGGGTTATAATGGTAGTGCAGAAATTTCTGAAAAGGAGAAAGGTATGAGAAAGTTTGTCAAGGCATTGGCGGCGATCGGTCTGTCCGTTGCGCTCTGCGTTCCGATGGCAGCGTGCAGCGAACCGCAGAACGGCAAGTCTGCCTATGAGATCGCCGTAGAGAACGGCTTCGACGGCACCGAGACGGAGTGGCTTGAGAGCCTGAAGGGCGACAAAGGCGATAAGGGCGACAAGGGCGACAAGGGCGATCCCGGCGAGCAGGGCGAGCAGGGGATCCAAGGCGAAAAGGGTGAGACCGGCGAACAAGGCCCGCAGGGCGAAAAGGGTGAGACCGGCGAACAGGGCCCGCAGGGTGAAAAGGGCGAGACCGGCGAACAGGGCCCGCAGGGCGAGCAGGGCGTCGGCATTGCGGATATTACCTCGCGCAACGAATACGACGCGGAGAAGCAGCAGGCGTATACCGTCCTGATCTTCTGGCTGACGGATGACACGACGCGGGAGATCTATGTTCCTGCCGCCATTGATACGAGTGCCGAATACGAGGTGGACAGCGCGGCAGAATTTACCGCACTGATCGAGGCGGGCGTTTCGGAGATCACGCTCACGCAAGATCTCACGGTGGAAGATTCGTTTGCGATCGAAAGCGATCTGACCATCGACCTGAATGAGAGCACGCTGGAACTCACCGCTCCCGAGAGCAGCACGATTTCCAACGGCGCACAGGTCACCATTGAGAACGGTACGCTCGACGCAAAGCACGGAAAGGGCGGAGCATTCTCCAATCTGACTGTCACGGGCGCAAATACATCTCTTACCATGCGGTCGGTCACTTATACTGCCGACGGCACGGCGATCTACCTGCAGGGCGACGGACAAACCACTTCGGAGACGAGAAGCTCTGTCACCGTGATCGACAGCAAGATCGAGGCAGTGGGCTTCTGCATCAGCACAAACGCGACCGGATCCAATTATGTCAACTCGTATCGGAATGTCAACATCACCGTGCGCGGTTCCACTTTGGATGCCGTCGGCTCCGGCATTATGCTCAATGTCGCGGGAGATCTTCTTGTGGAAGACAGTGAGGTCTATGGAGAAGAGCAGGGGATCTTTGTGCGCGCAGGCAATGCGGTGATCCGCGACAGCGAGCTCGGACAGACGTTTGTCTATTCCCCGTCGACAGTTCCGGATGAATGGCTGGAGAAAGATTGGGAAAGCGGAAATGCTGCAGTGCGCGCCGCGCTGCTCGTGGGAAACCGCAACGGCGGTTACTATGCTGATGCGACCTGCACGCTGGAAGGGAAGATCACGTTCCATCTTGTTGACGGAACGGCTGCTCCTGCGGTGTATCTGTACGCCAACGAGGATGTCTTTGCAGGGCTCAACGACGGCAATCCGTTCATCACCAAACTTGACTACAGCAAGGCTACCGGCGTTGCGGTCGGAGATATTGTGATCGGAGAAGATTCCGCGCCGGTGACGGTTGTCACGCCCGACAACGTCACGCTCGCGGACGAGGGAGACCTCCTCGGGCTTGCTCAGCTCGTAAACGCAGGCAACGACTTTGCGGGAAAGACCATTGCGCTCACAGCGGATCTCGACTTCTCCGAGTTCGCCTGGACGCCGATCGGCAACGGAACGCGCAGCGGCAGCGGCTTCTCCGGAAACGCGTTCAGGGGCACGTTCGACGGCGCAAACCATACGATCACGGGCCTTACGTTTGACGGCACGGGAGAGACGTTCGGTCTCTTCGGCGTGTTGGACGGCGGCACGGTCAAGGACGTCAAGCTCGCAGATGTTTCCGTCAACGTGGAAGGCGGTAAGAATGTCGGCGCGGTCGTCGGGCTTCTGACCAACGGCGGCACGGTCTCCGGCGTTGAAGTCTCCGGAAGCGTGGCGGGCGGCGACGGCGTCGGCGGTCTGGTCGGCCGTCTCACCCTCTCCGGAACGATCGAAAACTGCAAGAATGCTGCAGAGGTCTCGGGAACGGGAAAAACGGGCGGCATTGTCAGCTGCGCCTATTACACCAAGGCGGATATGGTCATGACCATCAAGGACTGCACCAACAGCGGCACGGTCACTTCGACGGCAGGGTATGTCGGCGGCATTGTCGGCATGAGCGCGGCGAATATTTCCGGCTGCACGAACAGCGGCGCCGTTACGGGCAACGCAACGTCGATCGGCGGGATCGTCGGCGAACAGAAGTGCTACGGCTCCGTTACGGGCTGCACGAATACGGCGCTCATCACCAATCAATCGGAAGGCTATGGTACGGGCGGCATCATCGGATGGCTTCGCTATACGGACGAGACGGCCTATGAAGTGAAGGCGCCCATCACAGTGAGTGCGTGCCTGAACACGGGCAACGTGGTCGGCGGGAACGATGCGGGCGGCATTGTCGGCACTGCATACAACAACGCGTCGGTGACGGATTGCCTGAATCTGGCGACATCGCTCTCCGCCAAGACTTTCCTGGGCGGGATCGTTGCAAACTTCCAGACGACCGAATCCCCGACGGGCATCGAGAATGCGCTCACCGTCATGGGGAATTGCTCCACGACGACGTTGGAACAGATGGCGGAAGGAAACTGCAAGGATTCGTACGCCTATGTCAATGACAGCTCGCTCAAAGACGGCGTCAGCGACAACTACGATACCGTGGCTGCATGGCAGGAAGCCTCCCATGGCGCTTGGTACAGCGCGTAAATAACACTACGGCAGACGAACAGGGCGCCGACGGGAGACCGTCGGCGCCCTTTTGCGCGATGGGGCAGGAACGAATTCATAAAAAAACGCGCCGCGGCTTGTATGCCGCGGCGCGTATGTTATTTGGTCGTTATGCCTTGTTTGCGGAGCCGAGCACGTCGATGATCTTGTGCTTGACCATTTCCTTCATGTTCGCGCGCGCGTCGCCGAGGTATTGGCGAGGGTCGAAGTGGGAAGGGTTCTCCGCGAGGTGCTTGCGGATGGCAGCCGTGAACGCAACTCTGAGGTCGGAGTCGATGTTGATCTTGCAGACGGCGAGCGCCGCAGCTTTCTTGAGCTCCGATTCGGGGATGCCGATGGCGTTGGGCATGGAGCCGCCGTACTGGTTGACGATCGCGACCTGCTCCTGCGGCACGCTGGATGCGCCGTGCAGGACGATGGGGAAGCCGGGCAGGCGCTTGCCGATCTCCTCGAGGATGTCGATGCGCAGCTTGGGATCCTGACCGGGCTTGAACTTGTATGCGCCGTGGCTGGTGCCGATGGCGATGGCGAGCGAATCGCAGCCCGTTCTCTGGGTGAATTCCTCGACTTCGTCGGGCGAGGTGAACATGGCGTCATGCGCCGCCACCTTCACGTCATCTTCGATGCCCGCGAGCTTGCCGAGCTCCGCCTCGACGACGACGCCGTGCGCGTGTGCATACTCGACGACCTTCTTCGTGAGGGCGATGTTCTCCTCCCAGGGCTTGGACGAAGCGTCGATCATGACGGACGTGAAGCCGCCGTCGATGGATGCCTTGCAGATCTCGAAATCTGCGCCGTGGTCGAGGTGCATGGCGATCGGGATATCCGTCGTCTCGACGGCAGCCTGCACGAGGTGACGCAGATACACGGGGTTCGCATACTTTCTTGCGCCCGCAGAGACCTGCAGGATGACGGGGGAACGGCACTCGTTCGCCGCTTCCACGATCGCCTGGATCATCTCCATATTGTTGACGTTGAACGCGCCGACCGCATAGCCGCCCGCGTACGCCTTCTTGAACATTTCAGTCGTTGTGACCAAAGGCATGAAGTTGTCCTCCGAATGATTTTTTCTTCATTATAAAACTTTTTTGTGCAAATTGCAATAGTTTGGGCGAAATTTTCGGTGCGGTTCGCGGATGGAAATTTGAAAAATTCCATTGACAGAAGGGCAAAAGTGTAGTACAATATGATTTGGACAAGGGCGCCCTTCTGGGTGCTGAAAAAAATTGTGTTCGGAGGATTTATCAAATGGCAAACGTAAGAGTTGCGATCAACGGATTCGGCCGCATCGGCCGCCTCGCTTTCCGCCAGATGTTCAACGCACCCGGGTATGAGATCGTCGCGATCAACGACCTCACCAGCCCCACGATGCTTGCGCACCTTCTCAAGTACGATTCCGCACAGGGCAGATATGCGCTCGCGGATACCGTCAGCGCAAACGACGAAGAGGGCACCATCACGGTGGACGGCAAGACCATCAAGATCTATAAGGAAAAGGATGCCGTCAACCTTCCCTGGAAGGAACTCGACGTCGATGTCGTTTTGGAGTGCACGGGCTTCTACACCTCCAAGGCGAAGTCGCAGGCGCACATCGACGCAGGCGCAAAGAAGGTCATCATCTCCGCTCCCGCGGGCAACGATCTTCCCACCATCGTGTACAGCGTCAACGAGAAGACGCTCAAGACGACGGACACCATCATCTCCGCCGCTTCCTGCACGACCAACTGCCTCGCTCCCATGGCGGACACGCTGAACAAGCTCTGCAAGATCAAGAAGGGCTACATGACGACCATCCACGCTTACACGGGCGACCAGATGGTGCTCGACGGGCCTCACCGCAAGGGCGATCTGCGCCGTGCGCGCGCCGCTGCCGTCAACATCGTTCCCAACTCCACGGGCGCTGCAAAGGCGATCGGCCTCGTCATCCCCGAACTCAACGGCGTGCTCGACGGCTGCGCACAGCGCGTTCCCGTTCCCACCGGTTCGCTGACCCAGCTCGTCGCGATCTGCGAGGGCGAGATCTCCGCAGATGACGTCAATAAGGCGATGAAGGCTGCCGCTTCCGCTTCCTTCGGCTACACCGAAGAGCAGATCGTCTCCTCCGACATCGTCGGCATCACCTACGGTTCGCTGTTCGATGCAACGCAGACCAAGTGCATGCCGATGGGCGACGGCACGACGCTCGTCAAGGTCGTCTCCTGGTACGACAATGAGAATTCGTACACCAGCCAGATGGTTCGTACGATCAAATACTTCGCCGAGCTGAAGTAAACCAAAGACAAGCAAAAAAGCGCTCCTTCGGGAGCGCTTTTTCATTGTCGGAAGCAGGGACAACCATACTCATGCTTTTTGACGTTCAATAAACTGCATTACCGTTTCGATCTGTTCATCTGTCAGAGAACACGCTCCGCTTTTTACATTCGGGTCATAACCTGCGAATACGATATTCCCGCAAAGGAGATACATATCGTTGAACGACCACAAATTTCCTTCCAGGTCGGGATGAAAAGCCGCGTCTTCTTTCACATACATATCGATGCCTTTGGCGATTTCATTGCGGATATCGGTACCGCCATGATCATACCCTTTTCCGTTTTCATCAACATTTCCGACAAATTGATTGATCGCGCAGATGTCCTCAAGTTCACGTACTTCGCCATTTTTATGCGGTTCTTTCACGACGACTCTCATACGATTGCTCCTCCTTTTTTATATAAAATATTACTGTTTTCATTGTATCATCTTATTCCGACGAAATCAAGGAATATACTGACAGGAACTGTCAGTGATTTGATTTTTGCGGTGTTTTGAAGTAAAATATGAAACTTATGGCTTTTGATGCGCGACAGAACGCGGTCGATTGGCAATGAATTGCCATCGGAAAAACGGCACCCGGGAAGCCGTTTTCGGGTCTCTGTCGTACGGGACAGCCGGGGAGTTCAGATTGGAAAGAGGTTGAGAAACGCGCGCACAGCACGGGGTGCCGTGCGCGCGTTTCGGAATAAGGAGCTTGCATTGCAAGCGCAAGCTCCGTGCCCGAAGGCGGCACTTTCCCAAGGTGCCGTCAAGACTGCAGGCATGAAAGCAAACAGGGCAAGAAACCTCTTGCCCTGTTGCATAGTTTGCCTTG
>CALVWN010000009.1 GCA_944367415.1 uncultured Clostridia bacterium
TTGCGTGCTCCAATGCGCGGCTGTCCTTGCGCACCTTGTTTTCGGGAACAAAGTACTTATGCCCCGGCGTCGAGGTGATCTCGTGAAGTTCACCGTCGCTGCCTTTGACTTTCACCGTACACCACTCGTTCGTCGTGTTGCGGAACAGGTGCAAGACAGGCTTATATGCTGTCTCCCCCGTCTCTTCGTCATACGCAAGCACAAGGTCGCCGACTTCGATGTCCTCGATATTCTTATGTCCGCGGTCGGTGAGAACTTTGGTCCCCGCCACAAAGCAGAAGCTGCCCGGTTTGATCACATTTCCGAGTCCCGCCGTGATGCCGCCCCACATGAACCCGTCATAGAAGCCGTCCGCAAACCCGCTCAATGCGCCTTCCAGCACATTTCCGCCACTGAATGCCGCTGACAGACCGCCTAAAACTGCGCCCATGACCGCGCCCGTTACTGCACTCTTCGCTGCAAACGTAAGTCCGCATACGAACGCCGCAGCAAACGATCCGCCAGAGATTGCAGATATCACTGCACCCAACACGATGAACGCAAGTCCGATCAGCAGCTTCTGCCACCACGTCAGCGTAAACGCGCCGTCCGGATCCGTCATCATGACTGGATTATTATAGCAGTACACATACAGGTTCAATCCGTTCGGCTGCAGAAACGTATCATTCAGAACGTCCACGTCATCCGGCGAGATGAATCTGCCTGTTTCGGGATCGTAGTAGCGGCTGTTCAGGTAGTAGAGGCCGGTTTCCGTATCATGATAATACCCGCGATACCGGAAGGGATTGATCGAAAGAAGTTCGGAGCCGCCCTGCGAAAGAAGATTGCCCCATGCGTCGTATCATTATTGTATCATGATTTTCGTCATTGTCAAGCAGGACAATCATTTTTCCCCGTGCGCCCTTCCGATACCAAAATATCTTTTTCGGACGATGATACCTATAGAAACCAAAGAGAGGCAAGTTGCCGGTGAATTATACTATTAAGTGCAACAGGTGGGAAGAAAAAGGAGTTCATGCAAATCTGTGGTAAAATAGAGTTGCGAAACAAAACTTTGCCAAGGAGATCTGTATGAACTACAAACATTTTACCATGGAAGATCGCTGTTGTCTACGAGAATACTATGTCAAAGGAAAAAGTTATCGGGAAATCACAAGACTTTTAGGTCGAAATGTAAGCTCCATATCCAGAGAGTTGCGGCGAAATTGTACTTTTTTCAGAGATGTGCCGAGATATTATCCATATACGGCGCAGAGGAAAAGCAATTTGCGCAACAGCTACCGCCACCGCGGAATGTTCTGGAGCCAAGAGGGATTGGATTACATAGACGAGAAGTTACAGTGGACGTGGTCGCCGGAGCAGATCTCCAAAAGGCAGAAGCCTTTCGAGGGCGAGTTCCATAACACTGAAAAAGAGCCCGGCGTTGATCAACGCCGGGCCAAAGAAAGTTTTACATTTTCAAACACAACAAGATTTGTCCCAAGAAAATCTTAACAAGTGTTGCGCTTCGTTTGACAATTCACCCGCACACGTTATGCAGATTTCTTGAACACGAGCTTGGGCTTCTCTCCTTTCGTCACGCAGTCGCGCGTGATGATGACTTCCTCCACATCCTGCTCGGAGGGAATGTCGTACATGACGTCGGTCATGAGCCCCTCGATGATGGTGCGCAGTCCTCTTGCTCCCGTCTTTAAGCGGATGGCGGTGTTGGCGATCTCGCGCACCGCGCCGTCCTCCACGGTCAGCTTGACGCCGTCCATGCCGACGAGCTTCTGGTACTGCTTGATGATGGCGTTCTTGGGCTTGGTGAGGATATTGACGAGCGCGTCCTCGTCGAGCGGCTGCAGCGCCACCACGATGGGGATACGTCCGACGAACTCGGGGATGAGTCCGAACTTGGTGAGATCCTGCGGCTTGACGTCGTCGAGCAGCGAATAGTCCACCTCGTTCTCCCCCATCTTGACCTTGCCGCCGAAGCCCAGACCCGAATCATCCTTGCGTGCGCCGACGATCTTATCCAGCCCGACGAACGCACCGCCGCAGATGAAGAGGATGTTGGTCGTGTCGATGCGCATGCAGTCCTGCTGGGGATGCTTTCTGCCCCCCTGCGGCGGCACATTTGCGACCGTCGATTCGATGATCTTCAGAAGCGCCTGCTGCACGCCCTCGCCCGAGACGTCGCGCGTGATGGACACGTTCTCGCCCTTTCTCGCGATCTTGTCGATCTCGTCGATATAGATGATGCCGCGCTGTGCGCGCTCGATGTCGTAGTCGGCGTTCTGGATGAGCTTTAAGAGGATGTTCTCGACGTCCTCGCCCACATACCCCGCCTCGGTGAGCGTGGTCGCGTCGCTCGTCGCGAAAGGCACGTTGAGGATGCGCGCGAGCGTCCGCGCAAGCAGCGTCTTGCCGCTGCCCGTGGGGCCGAGCAGCAAAATGTTGCTCTTTTCGATCTCGACGTCGTCCTCCTGTTTCTCGCCCGAGAGCATGGCGTTGATCCGCTTATAATGGTTGTAGACGGCGACGGAAAGCACGCGCTTTGCCTTGTCCTGACCGATGATATACTGGTCGAGTTCCGCCTTGATCTCGGCGGGCTTTTTCAGCTCCACCTTCTCCTGTTCACTGTTCGAAGGCATCTTCGCCATCATGTCGCGGCACACCTCGACGCACTCGTCGCAGATGAACACGCCGTCCTGACCGGCGATGAGCTTCTTGACTTTGGATTTATCCTTCCCGCAGAAGGAACATTTTTGTTCGTATTTTGGCATATGGTCTCCTCTGTTCACGGTGTGCGCCGCACGGGGCGCACCGCGAACGTGATCGAAAAGGGAAGCCGCAGACGCACCGCGCGCCCCTTCTCCGGCCGCCGCGCATCAGCGTTTCTCGTACACCTTGTCGATGAGGCCGTAGGCGAGCGCCTCGTCGGCAGTGAGATAATTGTCGCGGTCGGTGTCGCGCTCGATGACGTCGACGGGTTTTCCCGTATTTTCCGCAAGGATCCTGGTCATCTTGGACTTGATGCGCAGAATGTGTTCCGCCTGGATCTTGATGTCGCTTGCCTGACCCTGCGCGCCGCCGAGGGGCTGATGGATCATGATCTCGCTGTTCTTGAGCGCATAGCGCTTGCCCTTGGTTCCCGCCGCAAGCAGGAAGGCGCCCATCGATGCGGCAAGCCCGATGCAGATGGTCGAGACGTCGCACTTGATATAGTTCATCGTGTCGTAGATCGCCATGCCCGCGGAGACGGAGCCGCCGGGGCTGTTGATGTACAGGCTGATGTCCTTGGTGGGATCTTTCCCCTCCAGATAGATGAGCTGCGCCACGACGGTGTTCGCCACGGCGTCGTCGATCTCCCCGCTCAGGAAGATGATGCGATCCTCCAAAAGACGGGAATAGAGGTCATAACTGCGCTCACCGCTCGAAGTGCGCTCCACGACATAGGGAATGAGCACGTTCTTTTCCATTATTTGTTCTCCTTGTTCTCGTCCGCCTTGACCATCTCGTTGTTTGCCTCGAGGTAGTCAAAGAGCTTGGTCACCTTGATGTCTCCCTCGATGTACTCGAGCTGTCTGGGATCCATCGTCTTGCGGTATTCCTCCGGCTCCTTGCCGACGCTCGCCGCCTGCTCGGCGACCTTCTCCGCGATCTCCTCCTCGCTCGCCGTGATGGAAAGCTCTTTGATGAGCTTCTCGACGATGAGCTGATGGAGCACGGTGCGGCGCGCCTCCTCCTCAAAGTTCTTTTTGTACTCCTCGCGCGTCTGTCCGACGTACTTGAGATAGTCGTCGAGGCGGATGCCCTGATACATGAGGCTGTACTCCATGCGCTGCATGGAATAGTCCTCCTGCTTCTCCACCATCGCGTCGGGGATCTCCGCCGTCGCGCCCTTGGCGATCTCGGTGATGATCGCGTTCTCCGTCTCGTTGCGCGAACGGGAAGCGGCGCTCTTTTCCAGGCGCTCGCGCACCTTCGCCTTATATTCCTCGACGGTGTCCGAACCGACCTTCTTGGCGAACGCGTCGTCGAGCGCGGGCAGCACCTTCTCGGTGATCTTGTTGAGCGTGACCGTAAACACGGCGGGCTTGCCCTTGAGCTCCTCCGCCTGATAGTTTTCGGGGAAGGTGACGTTGACGTCCTTGGTCTCGCCGATGTTCATGCCGACGACCTGCTCTTCAAAGCCCGCGATGAACTGTCCGGAGCCGAGCGTGAGGTCATACCCCTTTGCGCTGCCGCCCTCGAACTCCTTGCCGTCCGTCTTGCCCACGAAGTCGATGTTGACGATATCCTTGTCCTGTGCGGGGCGGTCGGTGACTTCGCGGCTCTCCGCGAGGCGCTCGCGCGTCGCGTCGATGTCCTTATCGACGTCGGCGTCCGTAACAGTATACTCAAACTTCTCGATTTTTATACCCGTGTACTTTTCGATGGCGACGTCGGGCTTGACGGGCGTTGTCGCCGTCAGCACGACCTTCTCGTCCGAGATCTCCTCGACGGACAGCGCGGGGTCGCCGACGGGGGTGAACGCCTCCTTCTCCTTTTCGAGAATGGCGGGATAGTGCTCCGCGAACAGATCGTTGAGTGCGTCTTCATAGAACAGCCCCTTGCCGTAGTACATCTCGAGGACGTGCTTGGGCACCTTGCCCTTGCGGAAGCCGTTGACGACGAACTTCTTGCGGTTTTCGAGATATGCCTTATCGTTGGCGGCGGCCCACTCTTCGGGCGTAAAGGTGATGGCGATCTTGACGGTGCTCTTCTCTGCAGGTGTGACAGTGTAGTTCATTTCTATACTCCATTTATCATGTGATATTTTTCGGCAAAGTACATTTTACCATATCGGCGCGAGAAAGGAAAGCATTTTCATTTACAATTTTATTTACAATTTTGTTTTTTTCGGGTATAATTGTCGCGGATCGAAAGGAGAAAACCATGCCTCAGGACGCATTTACCCTCCGCCTCAACGCGCTCGAATTGGACAGAGCGCTCGCGGGCGGCCGCATCAACCGCATCAATCAGCCCGCGCGCGAAGAGATTTCCATTGTTATATACACGGGAAAGCGCACCGTTAAACTCTCTCTCAACGCAAATGCCTCCGACTGCGGCGTCTATTTCACGGAGGGCGAACAGGAAAACCCCCTCGTCGCGCCCAATTTCTGTATGCTGCTGCGCAAGCATCTGCAGGGCGCGCAGATCACGAAGGTCGAGACGGTGGGCTTTGAACGCATCCTCGCCCTGCACCTGCACTGCGTCTCCGACTTCTCCGCGTGCGAACGCGTGCTCTATGCCGAGATCATGGGGAAGTATTCCAACCTGCTGCTCACGGAAGGAGGCGTCATTCTGGGCGCGCTCAAGACGACCTCCGCCGACGAGAACTGCAAGCGGCTCATCCTGCCCGGCGCGAAGTACGTCCTCCCCGCCCCGCAGGACAAGGTGAACCCCTCCGACAAAGAGGCCCTCGCAGCCCTGCTGCAGGGCGTCGAGGGCGATCTTGCCCGCTTCCTCTTCACGCGCGTGGCGGGGCTTGCCCCCTGCACGGCGGAGGAGATCGCGGCGGCATACTCGGGCGGAGACCTTGCATCCTTCGTCCATGCCTATATCTTTTCCGACGACATTTCCCCCTGCGTGACCGAAAATCACGGCAACGTCACCGACTTTTTCGCACGGATGCACGAGGGGGCGAAGCCCTTTGCGACGCTCTCGGAGGCGCAGGCGTACTACTACCGCAAAAAGCGCGCCCGCGCGCTTTTGGAGGGAACGCGCCGCAAGCTGCTCTCCGCCGTGCAGACGGCAAACAAAAAACAGGAGAAGCGGCTCGCGCAGATCCTGGAAAAACAGCGCGCCTGCGCGGACGCGGAGACGGTGCGTCTGAAGGGCGAGCTGCTGACCGCCAACCTCTACGCCCTCTCGCGCGGGATGACGAGCTGCGAACTCGTCAACTACTACGACGAGGCGGGCAAAAAGATCAGGATCGCCCTCGACGCGCAGCTCACCCCCTCGCAGAATGCGCAGGCGTATTTCCGTCGGTACCAGAAACAGAAGCGCACGCTGGACGCGCTCGCCCCGCAGGAGGAGACGTGCCGCAGAGAGCTTGCCTATCTCGAAAGCCTTGCGCCCATCATCGCCTCGGCGGAGAGCGCGGAGGATCTGCGGGCGGCGGAAGAGGAGCTGACCGCGGAGGGGCTTGTAAAGGCGCCCCCCGCGCGCAAGGGCAAAAAGGCGCCCGACATCCCCTTCCGCACCTACGAACGGGAGGGCTTCCCCGTGTACGCGGGGCGCAGCAACGTGCAGAACGACAGGCTCGTGCGCATGAGCGCCCCCGACGATGTGTGGCTGCACGCGCGCAATCTCCACTCGGCGCACGTCGTCATCCGCACGCAGGGGAGAAAGGTGCCCGCCGCCGTTCTCGCCTTTGCGGCGGGCGTGTGCGCAAAATATTCGGCGGGCAACGGCAGCAAGATCCCCGTCGACTGCTGCCCCGTGAAAAACGTCCGAAAGCCCAAGGGCAGCAAGGCGGGATTCGTCACCTACACGGGCTTTGAGACGGTGCTCGGCGACCCCGCCCTCGCAGAACAAGGCGGCACCGTGTCCGAATGAGCGCCCTTTTCCTCCACCCCATGTACAGACTGCGCGCCGCGGCGGTTGCCGCGGCGCGCTTTTCTTTGTCGTCCCATGTTTTTAGTGATTTACCAACGGAGTGCCGCTTTCGACGTGAATGGAACGCAGCAGTTCGTTGGAGGCACAATCGTCCACAAATTTCGTCCGATGCCTCTCAAATGCCGAAAAATCATCGAATACGACCGTCAAGGTCGGATCGGATGAATCGGCGCGCACCTCATATTCCGCCGATCCCGGATCGATCTGTGCGCTGTTCAGAAACTCCTGCTTCTTTGACTGATAATATTCCGCCTCATTGTCCGCGTCGCTCTCGTCATACGGTTCACAGTCCGGCGTATACGTGATCCGAACGGGGAACGTATGATTCGCATTGGTCTGAAACTCCGAATAATCCTCCGTCCACACTGCGGGACGTTCCTTAGTGGAATACATATAACGAACTTCCGCCTTATGCCCGCATCCGACGGCGCAGAGCGCCATGCACAGCGCCATCATCGTGAAAAGGAGCCATCTCCCTGCCCGTGTTTTTTCATCTCTCTCTCCCCGATCTTATGCATCATTCGGTATGTTCATTATACTATAACTTTTTGAATTGTCAATAGAGATATGAAAAAAAGTCGCTTTATCTGAAAAATATTTTCTTTTCGTGCAAAGCGCGCCTGAAAACAAAACGATCGGCGCCCGCCCTCCCGAAGGAAGGCGGGCGCAGCCGTCAGACGGACACGGTCACTTCTTGCAGCAGCCCTTGCCCTGCGGATAGAGCGGCAGCTCGAAGAATCCCGAGCAGACCTCCTGCGAATATTCCTGCGCGGGCGGGATGGCGCAGTAGCCGTAGGCGGGAACGAGCAGTTCCACCTGCATGGCGACCTTCAGGATGCAGGTGACGCACGCGCTCACCGTGAAGGTGTTGTTCTGCGCGTTGAACGTCCCCTCGGGGATGACGCAGCTCGCGACCGCCGTCACCGTGAAGGGCATGACGGACGCGGAGGGAACGTACATGAGGACGTCCTCGTCGAGCGTCACGTTTGCCGTCGCCCTGCCCTCGGCGCCCGTCGCGTCGGTATAGACGACTTCGACGGGGATGGTGACCGTCGCCTGCACGCGTGCGCAGCAGGAATCGGGCTGGCGCTCCACCGAGACGTCGGAGACCGTTCCCGTTCCCGTGAGCGAGCGCGCGCTCACAAAGGTCAGCGGATATGTAGGATCGGCGGGCGTGAGATCGGTGAGCGTGAGCGTATTATTTTCAAGGCGGGTCTGAATGATCCCCGCATCGAAGATCTTTTCCGCCTGAATACACACCTTTTCGCACAGTCCCGACACAGGATTGCCCGTGATGGGGCCGGGGCAATGGTCGGAAGAAAAGTTGGAAAAAAACGACATTGGGTACCTCCGTAAAAAAGAACGTATGCGTTCTGCTCCATCCTATGCGTCCGCCGCGGAAAACGTCACAGACACACCTCCTGCCCCGGATAAAAGAAGGCGGTCGCGTTCTTCTCCGCGAAGCGCTCCGGCGAACCGCACAGGAGCGACTTTGTCTCCCCGCCCTGCACACGGTAGAGATCTTCCGCGGGCGGGATGGCGAGCAGCGCGCCTGCGGCGGGCGGGGCGCGGAGGCCGTTGTACGCCGCGAGCACGCGGCAGGGAATGCCGAACGTCTTTGCGATCTCCTCCGCCGTCTGCCCGCGTTTGACGCGGTACAGCGCGGGGCGCACGAGAGAAAGTTCCATATCCCCATGCTATGCGGCGACGCATAAATATGTGCGCGGCGCGAATATGATAGGACATGAATTTGTACCGCACCGCCGCCGTCGTCACCTTCTTTTCGGCGGCGGAACACTGCCTCGGGTTTTTGTACCGCATCATCCTCTCGCGCACCATCGGCGCCGAAGGTCTCGGCGTCTATCAGGCGGCGTACACCGTGTTCGCCGTCTTTCTGACCGTCTCGGCGAGCGGGCTGCCCGTCACCCTCTCGCGCGTCATCTCCCGCCACCGCGCCGCGGGGAGCCGCCTGCGCGAACAGTCCGCCGTGACGGGCGCCATGCTGCTCTCGCTCGCGTTCAGCGTGCCCGTCACCCTCCTGCTCTTTTTGCTGCGCGAGCCGTTCTCCGCCATCTTTGCCGACCGACGCTGCGCCGACCTCTTCTACATCCTGCTCGCGGGACTCTCCTGCACCTCCCTCTATGCGGTCATCCGCGGGAGCTTCTGGGGCAACAAGCGCTTCTTCGCCTATTCCTTCATCGAACTCGTCGAGGAAATGATCCGCATCGGCGCGGGCATCTCCCTTTTGCTGCTGCTCCCCGCCGCCGTATCCGGCGCCAACCTCGTCGCCGTCGCCGTGCTCATCTCCTATCTGTGTTCCTTTGCGATCGCTCTCGTGTACTTCTTTGTCTGCGGGGGAAAATTCCGCGCTCCCGGGCGGGAGATGCGCCCCCTGCTCGCCTCCGCCCTTCCCGTCACGGCGATGCGCACCTCCTCCTCCCTGCTGTCCTCCCTCATCTCGGTGCTCTTCCCCCTGCGGCTGCAGGCGGCGGGGCACTCCGCCGCCCGGGCGATGAGCGAGTACGGCGTCGTCTACGGCATGGTGATGCCCGTCATGGCGATCCCGTGCGCCTTCATCGGCTCCATCGCCCTCGTGCTCGTTCCCGAACTCGCCGAGACCTTCTACCGCGGGGAAAAAGAACAGGTCAGGGCGCTCACCGAACGCGCCCTGCGCGCGACCGCACTCATTGCCTGCGCCCTCATCCCCTTCTACCTCGTCTGCGGCGAGGGCGTCGGCATCCTGCTCTACTCCGACGCGGAGAGCGGAAAGATGCTCTCCTCCTGCGCCCTGCTGCTCCTGCCCATGAGCCTCACGATGATCTCCTCCAGCCTGCTCAATTCGCTCGGATGCGAAAAGCAGACGCTGGGCATCTTTCTCGCAGGCTCCGCCGCCATGCTCGCCTGCACCTTCTTCCTGCCCGGTTCGCTGGGCGGCGGCGCGCTGCTCGTCGGAATGGCGTGCGACCAGTGCATCACCGCCCTGCTCTCACTCTTTCTGCTGCACAAAAAGACGGGCGCGCTTCGCGCCGCGCCGTATGTTCTGCGCCTTCTGGCGGCGCTGTTGCCCGTCGCGCTGCTCGGCGCTCTCCTCTACAGAGCGCTGCTGCACTGCATGAGCTTTGTGCCCGCCCTGATCGTTGCCTTTTTTGCGATCGCCGCGGGAGAGGCGCTCTCCCTCTCCCTGTTCCGCCTCGTCGACCTCCGGGCGCTGCTTCGCCGTTTTTTCTCGAAAAAGCGCAAAAAAATCGCGCTATAGTCTTGAAATCCCCACACGAGTGTGATACAATGAAGGAAATTTGGATTGGCGGAGGAAACGGAAATGAAACTGACCGAAGAGCTGCGCAAATCTTTGCGCATCCGTGTGGATTACACGAACATGACAGACAAGTACATTCCGAACGGCATCTCGGACAAGCGCCTCGACGCACACAAAAAGCTCGCCAAGGCGGCGCACGCCTATGTCGCGGAAAACCGCGGCAAGGACGAACTGTTCATGGGATGGACGGAATTGCCCTATAATCAGAACGAGATCGTCGCAGACATCCTCGCGACGGCAAAGCTCGTCCGCAGAAAATTTGATAACTTCGTCGTTCTCGGCATCGGCGGTTCGGCGCTCGGCCCCATCATGGCATTCAACGCCCTCTGCCATCTGCACTACAACGACCTGCCCAAGAGCAAGAGAAAAGGCCCGAAATTCTTTGTCGAAGACAACGTCGATCCCGTCCGCATGAAGGATCTCCTCGATATCATCGACGTGACCAAGACGTGCTTCAATGTCATCTCCAAGTCGGGCGCGACGAGCGAGACGATGGCGCAGTACCTCATCATCTCCGACCTTCTGAAAAAGGCGGGCGTCAGCGTCAAGGATCACGTCATCTTCACGACGGACGCCAAGAAGGGCAACCTCGTCAAGATCAGCAAGTCTCTGGGCGGCGTCAAGAGCTATGTTCTGCCCGACGGCGTGGGCGGAAGATTCTCCGAGCTCTCCCCCGTGGGGCTTCTGCCCGCGGCGGTGCTCGGCATCGACATCAAGGCGATGCTCAAGGGTGCGGCGTATATGGATAAGCTGTGCAAGACGCCCGATCTCAAAAAGAACCCCGCGCTCCTGTGCGCGACGCTGCAGTACATCGCCATGAACGAGGGCAAGAACATCGGCGTGCTCATGCCCTATTCCGACAATCTGAAGTTCGTTTCCGACTGGTACGCGCAGCTGTGGGCGGAGTCGCTCGGCAAGAACGAGACGCTGGACGGCAACCCCTGCAACGTGGGGCAGACGCCCGTCAAGGCGCTGGGCGTGACCGACCAGCACTCGCAGGTGCAGCTCTATACCGAAGGCCCCGACGACAAGGTGGTCACCTTCCTCTCGGTGGACAGCTATCAGGAAAAGACCCCCATCCCGCACGGGTGCAAGGATATTCCCGACGTCTCCTTCCTCGGCGGACATACGATGGAGGAACTCATCCAGGCGGAGAACAAGGCGACGGCGCACGCGCTGACGATGGCGGGCAGGCTCAACTACACCATCCATCTGCCCGAGATCAACGCCTTCACGCTGGGCGAACTGTTGTTCCTGTTCGAGCTGCAGACGGCGTATGCGGGCGCCATGTTCAACATCAACACCTTCAACCAGCCCGGCGTGGAAGCGGGCAAGAAGGCGACGTTCGCGCTTTTGGGCAAGCCCGGCTATGCCGACAAGAAGGCAGAGCTTGACGCGGCGGCTCCCGACGAGAACTATATCGTGTGACAAATTTCGGGGGCGGAGCGTGCGACGGCACGGCTCCGCCCTTTTTTTACGGAGACGTCTATGGGATTTTTCAAAAAACTCTTCGGAAAGAAGGACGGCGACGGCGACGACAAGTGGAGCCTGATGTGGGAAATGTGGGAAGCGGGCGAGATCGGATCCCCCTACAACGAGCTGCTCACCTATGACAACGAGATGCAGGAGGGCGGACATCTGCAGTTTTTCCTCAACCGCGCCCTGCGCAAGGAGAATATCTTCGCCGTCCTGGCGGCGCTCCGGGAGACGCTTCCCGCCGATCACGCCGCCAACGTGCAGCAGGCACACCGGCAGTATTGCCTCCTGGATCTCGATCCCGAAGACGACGCCGCCGTCATGCAGGCGCTTCAGGACGCCCCGCTCGCCGTCTTCGACCGCTTCTATGCGGAACACGAGGAGGAGCTGCTCGACGTCCTGGAGGCGTACGCAAATTCGCTCTGACACAGATGTGCGCTCCCCCATCCGGGAGCAACAAACGACAAGATGCGCGGCGGTGCAACTGCACCGCCGCGCATCTTTCAGAGACGATTTTTTTATCTGTTGTTTTTCAGTTGTACATTCAGATCCTCGACAAGCCGCAGGAGGTCGTCGTCCAGAT
>CALVWN010000010.1 GCA_944367415.1 uncultured Clostridia bacterium
GCGGGCACGATCTCCCGCCAGACGCCGCCGATGATGTTGAACGGATATGTGCTCGCCGTTCCGAGGCGGTGGTTGGCAGCGCCCATGATGAACTGCGTGCCGCTCGCGATCTGGCAGAATTTTCCGATGATGAGTTTGTCTCCGAACTCCGGGTAGTTGAAGAGAATGTTGCGCGATTCGAATTCCTCCGGGGAATGTTCGTCGTCGTAGTAGGTATAGTCGCCGATGAATACGTTGGGAGCCTTGACGGCGTTCTTAATGAAGCATGTCGTGCCGAAGTCGTTGGGAAACGTGACGTCGGGGGAGGGGATCTGATCGGAAGGTATCACAGCGTCTCCTTTTCGCAGCGGATGCAGTGGCACTGGATATTGACGGCAACGGGCAGTCCCGCAATGTGCGAGGGCGCGATCTCGCAGGCGACGCCAAGCGCCGTCACCTTGCCGCCGAATCCCTGCGCGCCGATAGAAAGGGCGTTGATCTTTTCCAGCGCCTCTTTTTCGATGGACGCCACGTCCTCGCGCGCGTTGGGCGTTCCCGCATCGCGCGTCAAAGCCTTTTTTGCAAGGAAGGCGCAGGAATCGAACGCGCCGCCGATGCCAACGCCCACATAGACGGGCGGGCAGGGACGCGAACCCGCGAGGCGCACCGTCTCGACGATGGCATTGACGATGCCCGCGCGCCCCTCGGCGGGGGTGAGCATATACAGCCTTGACATATTCTCGCTGCCAAAGCCCTTGGGCAGGAAGGTGATGTGCACCTGTTCGCCCGGGACGATCTCGACATGCAGGTGCGCGGGCGTGTTGTCGCCCGTGTTGACGCGGGTCAGCGGGTCGCAGATGCTCTTGCGGAAGCAGCCGTCCGCATAGGCGCGGCGCACGCCGTCGTCGACGGCAACAGAAAGCGGCTCGCCCGTCAGGTGCACGTCCTGTCCCAGCTCCATTAAAATGACCGCCATGCCCGTATCCTGGCAGACGGGCATTTGCTCTCTTGCGGCGATCTGCTCGTTTTCGAGGATGGTATCAAGCGCAAATTTAGCCGCGCCCGATTCCGTATCGCGCGCCTGTTCCAGGAGCGCATGACATGCGGGCGTGAGCGTGATGCCCGCCTTGCGGGCAAGACGATAGACGCATTGGGAGATGAGGGAAGTATCCAAAGTTCTCA
Source organism: uncultured Clostridia bacterium (assembly GCA_944367415.1). Classification (GTDB taxonomy): domain Bacteria; phylum Bacillota; class Clostridia; order Christensenellales; family Borkfalkiaceae; genus Gallimonas. The sequence goes on from CALVWN010000010.1 coordinate 1,162, forward strand.
TAAAGCTATTATAGAACAAATTTCGCAAATTGCAAAGTTTTTCCTTGGACTTTTCATAAAAATTTAGTATAATGTTGGCATGGAAGAGAGAGAATTCTTCAATCGAAAAGCGCTCACCGAGGCGGGGACGTCATACTCCGTCGGGATCGTAATGGTTGTCGTGGTGTCGCTTGTCTTTCAGGTCATCGCAATGCTTTGCCTGGGCGAGTCGTACGGGGAAGATCCCGCCGTGCGCTTTCTTAGCTATCTTCTGCCGCAGGTCTGCTTCGCGGCGGCAGCGCTCATCTTTTTCCGCCGCAGCAAGGTGCCCGTGCGCACGGTGTACCGCGGCGGCAAGGTAAAGTACTTTGTGCTCGCCCTGCTGCTCCAGTTCGGACTGTTCTTTTCGCTTGCCGAATTGAATACGCTGTTTCTGGACTGGCTGTCTTCCCTCGGCTACACCAACCCAACAAGCGAATTGCCGCCTCTTTCCGGGTGGAATCTGCTGCCGGCGATTCTCATCATTGCCCTTCTGCCGGCAGTGTTTGAAGAGACGCTCTTCCGCGGCATCCTCGTAGGACGTATGCAGGCTTCGGGCTGGGGAACGATTGCCACGGTCTGTGTTTCGGGTGCGCTGTTTGCGCTCTATCACGGCAGTCCTGTACAGACCATCTATCAGTTTTTCTGCGGCGTTTTCTTTGCACTGCTCGCGCTGCGTGCGGGGAGCGTCCTTCCCACAGCCGTCGCGCACTTTTGCAACAATGCCGCCATTCTCATCCTGACGGCCACAGGTTACGGCGTCGAGGGAGGCTGGACGATGCCGCAGGCATGGCGTATCGGGCTATGCGTTTCGGCGGCGGCTGTCCTTATCGGCGTGCTCGTCTTTCTTATTTTTTTTGATAAGTCGAACGCGCAAAAGGGCGGCGTCAAGGACGGAAAACAATTTCTTGTGGGGGCAGGGGTCGGCATCGCTGTGTGTGCGGTGCTGTGGATCTCTAATCTCATCACGGGGTTTCTCGGTGGTTAAAGTCAATCTCGTCTGCGTCGGGAAACTCAAGGAGAGCTACTGGCGGGACGCCGTCACGGAATACGCAAAGCGCCTTTCCCGCTTCTGCAAGTGGGAAGTGCGTGAACTGCCCGAGCGCCGTTCGCCCGAAGAGGAGGCGGAGAGCATTCTGAAAGAATGCCGCGGCTATATTGTTGCGCTCGCCATCGAGGGGAAGATGTGCTCCTCCGAACAGCTCGCGGCAAAGCTGAAACAGCTTTGCGATGCGGGACGGGAAATCACGTTCGTCATCGGCTCCTCGTGCGGGCTTGCGCCCCGCGTCAAGCAGGCGGCGGACGAACTTTTGTCTTTCTCGCCCATGACCTTTCCGCATCAGATGATGCGCGTTATCCTGTCCGAACAGGTCTACCGCGCCTTTATGATCAACGCGGGGGCAGAGTACCACAAGTAACGTCACGGCGTGCCGCAAATCGCGCCGCGCCGCATACAATGGACGGTGAACGTCTATCAGGATATCGAGGCATTTTACAGGGAGTTTCGCGGCGAAAAGCGCATCATCGGAAAGAGCGCGGAGGGGCGTGATCTGTTTGCACTGTTTATCGGCACACATGCCCGCCCCGTCGGCATCGCGACGTACGCCATGCATGCGCGCGAATGGGTGACGGCGTACCTCGCCATGCAGCATGTG
>CALVWN010000011.1 GCA_944367415.1 uncultured Clostridia bacterium
CCAAGATCCTGACGTACAGCAACGAGACCATCATCGTGCCCAACAGCGAGGTGCTCGGCTCCAAACTCATCAACTACAGCGATATGCCGCTGCGCCGCGTCGTCATCGAGGTGCCCGTTCCCTATGAAGTCGACATCGACGAGGTGAAAGAACTTCTCCTCCGATGCGCGAAGGAGTACCGCTACACCGTCGAGACACCCGCGCCGCATGTGGTGCTGGCCGACTTCGGCGAGAGCACGCTCAAATTCTCCGTGCGCGCATGGGGCGCGAACGACAGATACTGGGATCTCTACTTCGATCTCAGGGAGAACATCATGAAGGCGCTCGAGGCGCGCGGCATCGAGAAGCCCCTCTCGCAGCTCGAAGTGCGGCTGCATGACGAAAAACGCAAGGGAGGAGAGGACGCATGAACATTGTTTTGCTTGCCGAAGCGCTGAGCGGCACCCGACTGCTGCTCGAATACCTGATCTATGCCGCCGTCATCGTCGTCGGCATCCTCATCCTTCTTCTCCTGCGCCGCAAGACGCGGCTGCCCAGGCACAGCGAGCTGAAGAAGGAACTTTCCGACCTGCGCGCCGCCGTCGCGGCGTTCCGCAAGACGGAGCTTCCGCGCATCAAGTTCTATAAGGGCGTCACGCGGCTGCTCTACCGCACCGACAAACTCATCTATGTGACCGACCGCATGGCGGACAAGGAGCGCGACGGCGAGATCGACAGCGTCTCGGGGCTGCTCGGACAGGCGCGAAGCGAGCTTGCCGCCTACAAGCAGGGCGCACGGCACGCGGAGGACGCGGAGGGCATCCGCCTCGCCGCCGAAAAGCTGGATCAGGCCGCCGCCATCCTCGACCGCGTGCTCGCGCGCGACGTTCAGCTCAAGGGGAAAAAGGCATAAAAGGTAAAAAAATGGCGCCGCCGTATCTGCGATACGGCGGCGCCTTGCATTTTGCTCACGCGTTGGTGAGGTCAAGATATTCGTCGAAGGTGACGTTCTTGTCGAACGTCTTGGTGCCGTCCAGCACGATGATGCGGTTGCAGACGGTGTTCATCAGCTCCTGGTCGTGCGAGGTGAGCAGCATACAGCCCTTGAACGCCGTCAGCCCGTTGTTGAGCGAGGTGATGGATTCGAGGTCGAGGTGGTTGGTCGGCTCGTCGAAGATGAGGAAGTTCCCCCCTTCGAGCATCATTTTGGCGAGCATACAGCGCACCTTTTCGCCGCCCGAAAGCACCTTCGCCTCCTTGAGCGCCTCTTCGCCCGAGAAGAGCATCCGCCCCAGCCAGCCGCGCAGATATTCCTCATAGTGATCTTTGGAAAACTGCGACAGCCACTGCACGAGCGTGAGACTGCATCCGTCGAAATACTCCGAGTTGTTCTGCGGGAAATAGGAGCAGGAGATGGTCTTGCCCCACTTGACGGTGCCCGCGTCCGGCTGCGCCTTGCCCGTCAGAACATCATAGAGCATGGTGACGGAGGTGGATTTGTCACACAGAATCCCGATCTTATCCCCCTTCTGCACCGTGAAGGAGACGTTCTCGAAGTACCCCTCCTTCGTCAGCCCCTCGACGGCGAGGATGTCGTTGCCGATCTCGCGCTCGAACTTGAAGTCGATGAAAGGATACTTGCGCAGCGACGGCTTGAAATCGGAGATGGTGAGTTTTTCCAGCTCCTTTTTTCTCGACGTCGCCTGGCGGGATTTGCTCGCGTTCGCCGCAAAGCGCGCGATGAACTCCTTCAGCTCCGCCGCCCGCTGCTCCGCCTTCTTGTTGGCGTCGCGCTGCTGACGGGCGAGCAGCTGGGAGGTCTGATACCAGAAGTCGTAGTTGCCGAGGTAGAGATTGATCTTGCCGAAATCGACGTCGCAGATATGCGTGCACACCTTGTTGAGGAAGTGCCGGTTGTGCGAGACGATGATGATGGTGTTCTCGAAATCGAGCAGGTAATTCTCCAGCCAGCGCACCGTCTTCAGGTCGAGGTTGTTGGTCGGCTCGTCCAGAAGCAGCACGTCGGGGTTGCCGAAGAGCGCCTGCGCCAACAGCACGCGCACCTTCTGTTTGGCGTCCAGATCGCCCATGTGCATCTGATGGTACTCGGAGGGAATATCCAGCTCATTGAGGAGCGTCTCCGCCTCGCTCTCCGCCTCCCAGCCGCCGAGTTCCGCGAACTCCGCCTCCAGCTCGGAGGCGCGCACGCCGTCCTCCTCGGTGAAAGCGGTGAGCGCGTAGAGGGCGTCCTTTTCATCCATGATCTCGACGAGACGCCTGTGCCCGAGCATGACGGTGCGCAGCACCGTCTCCGAGTCGTACTTGTTCTGATCCTGCGCCAGAACGCTCATGCGCTCGTTCTTGCCGAGCACGACCTCGCCCTTGTTCGGCTCGATCTCGCCCGAAAGCACCTTCAAAAAGGTGGACTTGCCCGCGCCGTTCGCACCGATGATGCCGTAGCAGTTGCCCGCCGTGAATTTTAAGTTGACGTCCTCGAACAATTTCTTGCTGCCGTACTGCAGACTGACGCCGATGACCTGTAACATAGTGTACTCCTTCTTGATCTCCGCTCCCGATTATACCACATTGCCGCCCTTTTATCAAACGAAAACGCGCCCTTTCCGAAAAAAGGCACGCCGCGTTGACTTTCCCGCCCGCCTGTGATATAATACGGGGGTATGGAACTTCAAGTCAACGGCGTCACACTCTCCTACGACTGCTGCGGCAGCGGCACCCCCCTTCTTCTGCTGCACGGGAACGGCGAATCCCGCGCCATCTTCGACAAGGCGATCCCCCTGCTTGCGCCCTCCTTCACCGTCTATGCGATCGATACGCGCGGGCACGGCGAAAGTTCCCCCGTCGACGAGTACCACTACCGCGACATGGCGGAGGACATCATTGCGTTTATCCGGGCGCTCGACCTGCAAAAGCCTGTCCTGTACGGGTTTTCCGACGGCGGCATCGTCGCTCTGCTCGTGGGCATCCTCGCGCCCGACCTGCCCGCCAAGATCGTCGCGAGCGGCGCAAACATCTCCCCGCGCGGGCTGGAACCGGATTTTTTGCGGAACGCCAAGCGCGAATGGCGCAAGACGAAACAGCCGCTTCTGCACCTCATGCTCACCGAACCGCACATCGGACGCACCGCGCTCGCCAAGATCCGCGTGCCCGTCTTTCTCACCGCGGGAGAACACGACATCGTGCTGCGCGCGCACACGCTGCGCATCGCGCTCGCCGTTCCCTTCTGCAGCGTGCGCATCCTCGCAGGGGAAACGCACGAGAGCTATATCGTTCACAGCGAGACGATCGCCCGCATCCTTCTCGACGATCTCACATAAAAAACAGCCCTCCGCCGCAAGACGGAGGGCTGTATTCATTGCAGAGAAGGCGGAGCCGCCTGCTTTTTTTTGCGCTCATAGCGGACGAACAGATATGCCGCGACGACGCCCAAAACGAACAGCACGATGCCGAGCGTCAGATCGGTCACGTCGAGCGCCTGCGCCCAACTCCCGTAGACGGCGTACACGTCGGGGTTGAAGAACATGGTCACGATGGAGCCGAGCGACAGCCCCGCAATGACGAAGAACGCCGCCGCCCGCCGCCTTGCGAAGATCGCGGTGAGCAATTTGGAGAAGGTGACAAGCCCCAGCAAAAAGCCGACGGCGAGGCAGGCATACACCCCGAACACGGCGGGATTTTGCTGCCAATAGGAGAGATGCACCGACTCCATGATGGCGGAAAAGTACCCGAACGCCATTAAAATGGCGGTGGCGCTCAGTCCGGGCACGACCTGCGTCACGGCGACGAGATACCCGAGGAAGAGAAAGAGCACATAGTGCCCGACGTTCAGTCCCTCAAGAGACTGCGTCCCCTCGCGCGCGAACACCGAGACGACGGCGATGGCGACGGGGATCGCAAGCCCCAGGAGAAAAAGCCCGATGCGCAGCGGCGTCTTTTTCTCCGCGCGCACTTCATCCCAGACGGCGGGAAAGGCGCCCAGCATCAGCCCCGCAAACAGTCCGATGATCGCGAACGGGCTGATGTCGAGCAGCTTCTGAATGGCGAGAAACCCGAGCACGAAGCCGATGACAAGCCCGACGGCAACGGGCAGCAGAAATTTCACGCACGCCTTGAAGCGCCGCACGATATTGCCGAGCGCGTACAGGAGCTTATCGTAGAGCTTGAAGATGATGGCGACCGTCGAACCGCTCACGCCCGGCACGATGACCGCAAGTCCGATAAAAAAGCCGAGAACGCCCCCCTTGGCGACTTCCTTCCCGTTCTTATAGGTGAGGTCGGGTTCCGATCCGCCCTGCGCGTGCGTCCCCTCCGGCGCGGGCGCACACTTTTGTGCGGGCGCGTCCTTCCCGTCGGGATCGGGGGTAATGAGGATGGTATCCTTGTCGTGTTGTTCCATACTGCCTCCGCTGCAAACAGTATAGCATATGCGCGGCAAAAATACAAATTGATTTGCATAAAAAAATCCCGTGCGATGCACGCACGGGAAAATTTCAAACGTGTGATCAGACGATGCCCTGCGCCATCATCGCTTCGGCGACCTTCTTGAAGCCTGCGATGTTCGCGCCCGCAACATAGTCGCCCTCGCAGCCGTATTCCTTCGCCGCGTCGTCCATGTTGTGGTAGATGTTCACCATGATGTTCTTGAGCTTGGCGTCCACTTCCTCGAACGTCCAGAACATTCTGCCGCTCGACTGCGCCATCTCGAGCGCGCTCGTCGCCACGCCGCCCGCGTTCGCCGCCTTTGCAGGCAGGCACACGACGCCCGCCTTCTGGAACACCTCGATGCCCTCGAGGTTGGTGGGCATATTGGCGCCCTCGGCGACGAACTTCACGCCGTTCTTGACGAGCAGACGCGCCGCGTCGCCGTCGATCTCGTTCTGCGTCGCGCAGGGAAGCGCGATGTCGCAGGGGATCGACCAGATGCCCTTGCAACCCTCGTGATACTCGGCGCCCTTGACGCGCTCCGCGTACACTTTTATGCGCGCGCGCTCCACTTCCTTGATCTGCTTGACGACGTCGAGCTGAATGCCGTTCTTGTCGTAGATATAGCCGTTGGAGTCGTAGAGCGCGACGACCTTTGCGCCGAGCTGCTGCGCCTTCTCCGTCGCATAGATGGCGACGTTGCCCGAACCGGAGACGCCCACCGTCTTGCCCTCGAGCGACTCGCCGCGGCACTCCAGCGCCTCCTCCACCATGTAGACAAGCCCGTAGCCCGTCGCCTCCGTTCTCACGAGGCTGCCGCCGTAGGTCAGCCCTCTGCCCGTCAGCACGCCGACGTGCTCGTTGCGGATGCGCTTATACTGTCCGAACAAAAATCCGATCTCTCTGCCGCCCACGCCGATGTCGCCCGCGGGAACGTCGGTATCCTGCCCGATGTGACGGCACAGCTCGGTCATGAAGCTCTGGCAAAAGCGCATGATCTCGTTGTCCGACTTGCCCTTGGGGTCGAAGTCGGAGCCGCCCTTGCCGCCGCCGATGGGAAGTCCCGTCAGGCTGTTCTTGAGGATCTGCTCGAGGCCGAGAAACTTGATGACGGAGAGGTTGACCGTCGGGTGGAAGCGAAGCCCGCCCTTATAGGGGCCGATGGCGCTGTTGAACTGCACGCGGTAGCCCTTGTTGACGTGAACGTTGCCCGCGTCGTCCACCCACGGCACGCGGAACATGACGACGCGCTCCGGCTCGACGAACCGCTCCAGAAGCGCCGCCTTCTCGTACTCGGGATGCTTTGCAATGACGGGTCTCAGCCCGTTCAGGATCTCCGTCGCCGCCTGATGAAATTCGGGCTCGCCGGGATTTTTTGCCTTCAGCTGTTCCAGGACTCTTTCAACGTAATCCATAATACCTTTCTCCTTCGCCGCTGTCTGCGGAGTTTTTATATCAATTTTACTTATTATAGCAAAAACTCAAAAACAATGCAAAAGCTCAAAGGAGGGAAATTCCCCCCTTTGAGCTACTTATTTCTTATATACTGTATAAGTATTACTTATGGATTCGTCTCCTTCCGGATCACTGTCGCGCTGCCGCTCCAGCCGTCCTGCCAATGCTCCGTCTGCGCCCCTTCCGCGATGATCGTCTGATCTTCTCCCCAATTTTCAAAGGCATATTCGCCGATCTCCGTGACGCTCGCAGGGATCGTGATCGTCTTCAAGGAAGTGCAGCCCGAAAATGCGTACGCGCCGATGGACGTCAGACCGTCGGGGAGTTCGATCGAACGCAGACTCGTGCAGCCATTGAATGCATTTTTGATGATTTGCGTTTGTGCCGAAGGCAGTTTGATCGTCTGCAGCGACGTACATCCCATGAACGACCCGATTTCTTTCACGCTCTGCGGATATTCGATCGATTTCAGAGAGGTACAGCCGACAAATCCTCCGATCCTCTCCAACTGCATATCCTTCGGAAATACGACCTTCGTCAATTTCGGGCAATATGAATTCCCGCCGTAAGATGTCATGCGGCTCCCCTCTTCCACGATCACCATCTCAAGATTTTCGCAGAAACGGAGTGCGCCGATGGCTGCGCCGCACTTTTTGACGCTCTTCGGGATCACAAATTCCGTCAGCCCGCTCTCGGAAAACGCATCAGATCCTATGGTCTCCAGCCGGCAATCCTCGGCAAACACAACCTCCTTCAGCTGACTGCACCCCCGGAACGCCGACTGACCGATCTCGACGACATTTTCGGGGATCTCGATGCGTTCCAACAAACTGTCTGCAAATGCATAGATCCCTATTTTTTCCAGACTCTCCGGAAGTATGACTGTCTGCAATGCTGTTTTATAAAAAAGATCCGGCGGAATTTCCGTTATCCCCTCCGATAAGGAGACATATTTCAGCGAACTGCACCGCGAGAAAACGCCGGCTTCCATTTCCGGAACACACCCGGGACTGAATACGACGGATTCCAGGCCGACGCATCCTCTGAACACGTTCATTTCGATATGCTCCAGCCCGGCAGGAAGCGTGACCTCTTTCAAGAATGCACACTCGGAAAACGCATTCTCTGCGATGGTGCGCAACCCCTCGGAGAAAATAACTTTTTCCATCGAACATTCATAAAATGCACTTTCCCCAATACTTTGCAGTCCGGAAGGCAATACGACAGGATCCTGCAAGGGGCAATGCATAAACGCCGCATCCTCGATATTTATCAGACTGTCCGGAAAAGAGACTGTCTGCAGGGCGAGGCAGGAATGAAATGCATACCGATCGATTTCCGTCAATCCGTCGGGCAGATCCACGGACTCCAGAGAGACACAGTAGGAAAATGCCGAATTTTCGATCGTCCTGAGTTTTTCCGGAAGCTCTGCCGACTTCAGCGATTGGCAATTAAAAAATGTGCTCTCCACAAGTACCGTCACTTCCTTCGGCAATGTCACCGATTTCAGGCCGGATGACGAAAAAGCACTTTCGCCGATTTCCGTAATGCTGTCGGGCAGATCGATCGACTCCAGAGATTCGCACAAATCAAATGCTGCGTAGCCGATTTTTGTAACGCCATCGGGCAGGTCGACCGCCTCCAGAGATTTGCACTTAAAAAATGCATAGTCGCCGACGATCGTCAATCCGTCCGGACAAACCGCCTTTTTCAGAGAAGTCAGTTTTTCAAACCCGTGTTCATTGATCTCCAGGACACGCCCCCCATCGTGCTCTGACGGGATATACAGCTCCTCCGTATCCTCGTCCATCCGCCCCTTGCTTACCAAAAAGTACCTTCCGAATCCCGCGCCATAGCGCTCCGTGTACTCCAGCCCCTGCGTCTCGTACACCGCCGTAACGACGGTGTCCTGCGTGAGATTTTGCAGTGTATCCGTATCCCACCGTCCCTCGTTGCCGATCTTCTCCGGCACCTCCGGCGCAACGACGCTTCCGCCG
>CALVWN010000012.1 GCA_944367415.1 uncultured Clostridia bacterium
CGGGAAGGTCGAGCGCCGTTTCAAAGAAGTAGCATTCGTCGATATACAGTCCCGCGCCGTAGGTGCCGAAGCCGATCGTCTCCGCCTCGATGAAGGGATAGACGGTGGTGTTCTCGCCGCTGTTTGCGACGACGGACGCGAGCATATAGCGCGCGAGCGAGATGTCGGAACCGTCCACCGTGCAGCGGGCGAGCACCGTCTCCATGTCGGCTGCGAGGATGCCGATGCGCGCCACCTGCACGCCCGCGCCGCTCGCCTTTGCCTCGCCCCACTTGGAGAGGGGGACGTAGAAAGCATAGTTTGTATCCGGCTCGACGGTGATGGGCTGCCCCACCGTCATCGTGCCCTCCGCGCCAGACTGCGCCACGAGGTAGAGCGTGTTGCAGCCCTCGATCTGCTTGTCCTGCATATTCGAGCCGGGCGTATAAGCGGACGTGGTGCGCACGTCGTCGATGCCCGCCGAGAACCCGTTCGTGACCTCGCCGATGGTGATCCAGTCGGCAAGGGGATTGGCATTGGTGGAATCTTCAAACCCCGGATTTTTGAGCAGGTTTTCCGACCCCGTGGAGACGATGTCCTGCGCATAAGTGACGGAGACGTCGTCGATGGTCGCGTTCATCTTCTGCAAGCGGATGTAGAAGCGGACGGACGTCTCGTTCCCCGTTCTGATGCGCGCGGAGATGAGCGAGAAGCCGTTGTGCTCCGACCAACCCTCCCCTTCCGCATAGATATGGTCCTTGTCGACGGAGTTGTCCGCCCAGCGGTGCTGCTCGCCGTAGATGACCTCCTCCTCGCGCTCGGGCGAAGCGAACCCGAAGAAGAGGTTGGCGCTCGACATCGCCGTGTTGTTGTTCTTCACGCGAAGCGTGACGTAATAGGTCGTGTTGGGGAGCACCGTCATCTGCTGGGAGATCTCGGGATAGCCGCTGTCGTTCCCCGCGCCCGCGAGGCGCACCGCCTTTTCGCCCGAGTGCACGTTCTCTTCGCCCTCCACGACCTCGAACGTGCCCCGTTCGCCTGCCGCCTCGGACGTGGTATCCACGTCCCACGCGCCCGTATCATCGGCGGTCACATTCTCAAAGCTGCCGTCCTTGATGAGGTTGGACGTGAGCAGTTCATCGTCCGTCTCCTCGCTGACGCCCTGCGCAGAGCCTGCGATGCGCGCGGGGATGAGCCCTAAAAGGAGCGCGAATGCCGCCGCGAGCGCAAGGAGCGCCGCCAACCACTTCGATCTTGTTTTCATCTGTCTTTCCTCCGTTACCACAAATTTTTACTTACTTATATGATCTTCTGAAACGCGACGTCGTCGAGCTTCAAAGTATCCGTATCGTTTGCGCCCGTCACGAGGATGCCGAGGCGCAGGGAGGTGTTCTTCCCCGAATTGACCGTCATGGTGACCTGCGTCCACTCACCGCCGCCCGCCGAGACGGCGAGCGTGCGGAGCGCGTCGCCCGAGGCGTTGCGCACCACGAGACTTACATCGGAGGCAAACCCTTCGCCCGCCTTCACCCAGAACGTGAGCGTGTAATTGGTATTTTCTTCGACGGAGGCGGAGGTGTACACCTCGACGTCCGTCCCCTTGCGCGCCCGTATGAGCGCATTGCACAGCCCCGTGCGCGCCGTCTGCTTCATCCATTCGATGGACACCTGTCCCGCCGCGTTGGTCGACCAGCCGTTGGCGAGCTGATTGGTGCTGCGTTCAAACCCGGGGTCGCTGATGGTGCGCATCTGCGCCATCTCCTCCTCCGAATAGGTCATGAGCTCCATCGGCGAAGGATATTTGCTGTTCTCGTAATCCTCGATCTCGGCGGTCTTTGCTTCGGCGGGAATGACGATGGAGAGCACGTCGTCCACATAGGCGATCTTTCCGCCCTCGCGCACGACGATCTTGCGGATGAGCTCGTCGCAGTTGTCCACGACGCCGTCCACCGTGCTCTGCGAATACTTGAACTTCTGGTCCTTGATGAGCCCGTTCTTGAACTTCGCGTCGAGGGCGCTGTACCCTTGGATGGTGGCGAGGATGCCCGCCGTGGCGGCTGCGGTCGAGTCGGAGTCGTGCGCGCAGGAGACGGTGAGTTCCATCGACTTCTGGATGTCACCCTCGCCGTAGAGCAGTCCGATGAGGGTGAAGGCGGAGCACATTTTGGCGTCCAGCAGGATGCCGCCGCTCGGCCAGCCGATCCAGTTGTATTCGTCGCTGTTGACGTACGTTTTTTGCAGGTACTGATAGTTGTCGTAGGCGCTCATGCCGTCCGCATGGTTTTTGAGCACGTCGTTGATGACGAGCGCCGACCACGAATCGGCGGGGATGGCGGCGAGCCCCGCGTCGATGAGCTCCCCGATGTCGTCCGTGAAGAACGCCGCGCCGTACATGGCGGCGATGAACTGCATGGAATAGATGCCGTCGCCATAGCAGCAGATCTCGGCAAAACGGTGGCACACGTCATTCGCCCAGCCCGTCATGTTGAGCCCCAGGAACCCGCCGAACGAGGCGCCGCACTGATAGCTGTTGCCGTCGGGATAGGCGCCCGTCAGATAGGTCGTGGAGTATTTGGGATAGCCCGAGAAGGGCGGCGCGAACCCGCGCGCCAGAACGTCGTTGTTGGAGCCGTTCCAGAACTCGAAGTCCTTGTTGTAGGTATAGATGCCCAGCTCCCTGCTCGTGGCGTCCAGCCCGAGGTCTTTGAGCGCCTCGATGGCGGTGACGGAGAGATAGACGTCGTCCTGATCGTAGGCGTTTTGGATCATCTCGTCGTACCAGTTGGGCAGCGAGCTCTCGGGGATCCAGTTCTTATAGTGAAATTCCACGGGATAGCCGTAGGCGACGCCCGCCATCGTGCCGACCAGCCCGCCCTTCACCTTATCGCGGTAGCGCTCGACGGAGATGACCGACGTCGTTGCGGGCAGATCGGACGAGGAGAGGTGCTCATACTCCTGCTCTCCGCCACCCGTGCCGCCGCCCGTGCCGCCCGTTCCGCCCGTCCCGTCGCCGCACGCCGCAAACGCGCCCGCGCCGCCGAGGAGCATGAACCCCGCAAGTGCCGTACACATTCCCTTTCTGAAACGTTTCATCCTTTTTCTCCTTACCTGATTTTGTTGCGTTATGTTAGAGTTCTTTGAGGACGAACCGGTCGAACCGCGCCGCCGTGCCGTCCGAGACCGCCGCGCCCGCATAGCCGAAGGCGGGAAGCGCTTCATCCACATAGGCGAGGCGCTCGACGCCGTTCACATAGGC
>CALVWN010000013.1 GCA_944367415.1 uncultured Clostridia bacterium
GCGTCGCGCCCGGCACCAACGAGAAGAGCAACCCCAACGCGCTCGCCGCGACGAGAAAGGGCACCATCTTCACCAACGTCGCCATCAACCCCGCGGACAACACCGTGTGGTGGGAGGGGCTGACCAAACCCGCGCCCGAGCACCTCATCGACTGGCTGGGCAACGACTGGACGCCCGCTTCCGGCACCAAGGCGGCGCACCCCAACTCCCGCTTCACGGCGCCCGCCGTCAACTGCCCCTGCCTGTCCGAGGCGTTCAACTCCAAGGAGGGCGTGCCGCTCGATGCCATCATCTTCGGCGGCAGAAGGGCGACCACCACGCCCCTCGTCTATCAGTCCCGCGACTGGGATCACGGCGTGTTTGTCGGCTCCATCATGGCGAGCGAGACGACGGCTGCCGCCACGGGTGCGACGGGCGTGCTTCGCCACGACCCCATGGCGATGAAGCCCTTCTGCGGCTACAACATGGGCGACTACTTCGCGCACTGGATCGAGATGGGCAAGAAGGTGAAGAACCCGCCCAAGATCTTCAACGTCAACTGGTTCCGTCAGGACGAGAAGGGCGAGTTCCTGTGGCCCGGCTTCGGCGACAATATGCGCGTTCTGGAGTGGATCCTCAACCGCTGCGACAACGCCGTGGACGCACAGGAGACGGCGATCGGCTATGTCCCCTATGCCAAGGACATCGACCTCGAGGGGCTGGACTACTCGCGCGAGACGCTCGAGAGCATTCTCTACGTCGACAAGGCACGCTGGAGCGCCGAGGCGGACGAGATCAAGGAGTTCTACAAGCAGTTCGGTGACAAGCTGCCCAAGGAGCTCTCCGACAATCTCGCGACCCTCAAGGCAAACTGCGAAAAGTAAATCGATCATAAAAAACGGCACCGCAAGGTGCCGTTTTTTTGTGGGGAAAGGGAGAATTTCGGATAAAAAAGATGGATTTTGCTTGACAAACGGGGGGGGGTGATATAATGGTCTCGGACGAATGAGAAAACAAGAGAGGAAGAGATGACAGGAAAATTACAAACAGGCGAACGGATCGACGCTTTGTTTTTATGGACGTTCGTCATCAATGTCCTTATTCCGAAAGCGGGATTCAAACTGGGCGGGATCCCGATCACGTTCGGCAATGTCATGATTTTTTGTCTGATCCTCTATTCTCTGATCGTCGGACACGTCAGAGACAGAAAAATCGGAAGCCCGTTTGTTCTTTATTTTTTTGGCGTATGCTTTTGGTGTTTGCGGTTTGCCGTGTCTTTTGAAAGCGGGAGTCCGCTCTCCGAACTGATCGGATACCTTGTTCCGCTGTGCGTCTATCCCGCTGCCTTTTTCATCGCGCCGCTCTTTTTGCGGACAAAGCCGCAAATCGAAAGGATCTCCCGGATCCTGTATTGGTGTTTGCTGGTTTTGTTTTGTTATACGATGCTGCAAGCGCTCTTCGGGATCGGAAGCGTGGACATTCCCGGGATCACCGTCAATTACAGTGATTATCAATCAAACCCTTCGGGTTGGTGGCTGGATAAAAATAATGCCGTCGGCGATGCAAGCAAGATGATCTCCACATATCAGAACGGAAATCTGTTTGGCGTCACCATTATTTTACTTTTTCCGATTGCGCTTTCCTCGGAAAAGAAGATGCTCGGAAAGATGTTTTTTTGGGTATTGTTCGTCCTTTCCGTGTTGCTCTCCGGCTCCCGCACGGTTTATTTGGGGCTGATCCTGCTGGTTGTATACTACGCTGTCAGGGGGATCGCGCAGATGAGAGTCCGGATCGGGACGATCGTGGCAATCGGCGTGGCGGGGATTGCCGTCGCGGCAGGTGTTGTTTTTGTCGTGACACGGTTTGCGCCCGATATGTTCGATCGCGTCATGAGCCTTTTCGATCTTGAAACAATGCTGCAAGGTGCGGGCCGGACGGACGGCGCGATCCGTTATTTTCAATGGCTTGCACGACAACCTGTTGCCTTTCTCTTTGGGGCGGTCGGGATGGATTACAGCGGATTTGCCTATGAAATGACGTATGTATGCGTGTTTCTTCTTGGCGGATTGGTTGGATTTATGTTGTTTATGGGCTTTTTGCTCAGCGCGGTCGGACGTGCCGTCGGAAGGCTGCCGAAAAGAAACGCGCTTGCCCGTGCATTTTTTATCGCCATTGTTGTCTATTGGGTCATTGCGTTCGTTGAGGGTGGATATTGGCTTCCTCCCGTTGCGTGGAACGTCTGGGCGATCGTCGGGATCGCGCGATGTTATGGAAAGCTGTTCATAAAGGAGGATGCAAAAAAGCCGATCGTGCAGAAAGACCGGTCGACGCAAATCATATAATAAACGGCACCGCAAGGTGCCGTTTTTTTGTGTGTCGGGATGGACAGCGGGGCGGGCGTGTGGTATAATAGGGGAAAAGGAGGTGCGGCATGAGTGAGGACGAGAGGATCGCGGCGCTCTTTTCCTTTCTGACGGAGAAAGGGTTCACGTTCGAGCGCGATTATTCCAAGGGGACGGATTCCACCTGCACGCAGATCTACCGGTTCCGCAAGGACGGGGCGAATTATCTCGAATACCGCGTGCTGAGCGCGCACGAGCGCAGCCTGCTCGTCTGCGTGCGCGGCGAGAAGAAGTTCCCCTCCCCGGGGAAGAAGTATGCCGCCTTCGTGCGCAGCCGCAAGCTCCGCCGGCTCTTTCGCAAAACGGACGCCTGGGAGCTTGCCGCCGACCTCTGCCGCCACGATCTCGAGGTGACGGGCAAAGTGTTCGGCATCGACGTTTGAACGCGCCCGCGAGCGGGTATATATAGAGAGAAGCAAGAGGAGGATATGTGTATGAAAAAAGATCTCGGCGTCAAGCCGTATACCTTTCCGATGCCCGTTCTGATGATCGCCACCTATGGCAACGACGGAAAAGTCGACGTCATGAATATGGCATGGGGCGGCGTCTGTGCGGAAAACATGGTCGCCCTCAATATCGACGAGGATCATAAGACGAGCGAAAACATCAAGGCGCGCGGTGCGTTCACGTTGAGCATCGCCGACGTCGCGCATATCAGAGAGGCGGACTTCTTCGGCATCGCGACGGGGAACAAGATGGAGGATAAGTTCGAGCGCTCGGGGCTGCACGCGGTCAGAAGTACCCGCGTCGACGCGCCCGTCATCGAGGAATTTCCTCTGACCCTTGAGTGCAAGGTCGCCGAGATCCAGCACACGTCCTACGGATTCCGCGTACTCGGCGAGATCGTCAACGTGCTTGCCGACGAGAAGGTGCTTGACGAACAGGGCAGGGTCATGCCCGAAAAGCTCGGCGCGTTCGTGTTCGACCAGTTCCGCAGCGGCTATTATGCCGTGGGCGAAAAGGTGGGCCAGGCGTGGCAGTCGGGCGTGGAGCTCATGAAATGATCGATGCGGCGCAGGGGCGGTACGCTCCCGCGCCGTCTTTGTCTGCGCGCAAGCGGCTGACAGCAACGAGAAAAAAGGCGTGCGCCTCACGGCGCGCGCCTTTTCCGTGAACGAAAACAAAGCAAAAAAAGGCGCGAACCTCACGGCGCGCGCCTTCCGTGAACGAAAACAGTATCCTATATGGGGGGAGGATTCTTCTTTTGTTCACTGCCTGCCCTTTCTTGCAGGTTACCTCTATTATAATCACCCAATGTACGATTGTCAAGCAAAATGTCGTACAATATACGATATTTTTATTAGAAAAAAAGAATAGGGGGAGGAAATGGAACTTACGGATATCCAGGTTCGTCTTCGGGAGTGCATTGCGGAGAGCGGGATCCCGCAGAAGGAGATCGCGCGCATGGTAGGGGTTTCGCCGCAGACCATCTCCAAGTACATGAAGAAGGACGTATTTCCGGCGCTCGACACCTTTGCCAAGCTGTGCAGCGTGCTGGATGTGTCGAGCGATTTTATTCTCGGTATCCGCGGATACTGAAAAAAAGGAACGGCGGGTGCCGTTCCTTTTTTCACATGACGACGATATTGCGTTTGGTGAATTCCGCCTTCAGCTCTGCGGGGAAGTTGTCGTCCGTGATCAGCACGTCGATATCCTCGATATGGGCGAAGGTGTAGGGCATGATCTTGCCGATCTTGGAGCTGTCGAGCATCATGTACGTCGCCTTTGCCTTGGCGCGCACGAGCTTCAACAGGTCTGCCTCGATCTGCGCCCCGCACGAGAACCCGTTCTCGGGCGTGAACGCGGAGGCGGAGATGATGGCGAGTTCAAAGTTGGTGTTGTCGAAGTACGCCCGTGCGACGGGGGAGGCGGTGGAGAGATTGTCCTTCATCACCTGGCCGCCCAGCATGGTGACGTGGAAGTTCTTCTTCTGCGCCAGCTCGATGGCGACCGCAAGCCCGTTGGTAAAGATATGTAAGTTTTTGTCGGGCATCTCCTTGGCGAGGTACATCGCCGTCGTGCCGCCGTCCATAAAGAGCGAGCAGTTCTCGTCGATGAGGCTCGCCGCTTTTTGTGCGATCTTGATCTTTTCGTCCGTGTGGATGGTCGTCTTCTTGGTGTAAGGCTCGCCGGAGACTTTCTGCACTTCCTTGACGGACATGGCGCCGCCGCGCACGCGGATGATGCGCCCCTCCTGTTCGAGCTGGAAAAGATCGCGCCGCAGCGTCATCTGCGAGACATTGGGAAACTGTTCGTCGAGCTGCTCGAGGGTGAGTTTCCCGCGCTTATCCAAAAGCTCGGCAATTTCTTCGATCCGTTCGCGTTTCATGGTAAATCCTCCCAAATTTCGTTTGCATCTTCTATGTAAAATTCTAACATATCTTCGCAAAAAAAGCAAGGGGAATTGCGGAACTTTTTTGTTGTTTTTTCCCATTTCAAAAAGTTGATTGTCACTTAAGTTCAATAATTGAACTTCAAAATTCTTTTTTCTGAAAGAAAACCCCAAGCGCCCGATGCGGGCGCATGCGGGGCGGGGGGCGAGAACGCTTGCTTTTTGCGGGCAAGGTGTGGTATAATCACGGCATGAAGAGCGAACACCTGCGCGCACTCGACGAGTATTTCTGCGCGCTCTATTCCGATTACGTCAAATTAAGCGCCATCGAGGGGTACGTCATGCCCGACGTCCTGTATGTCGCGTCGGACGGCAACATCGCCCGCCGCGATTCCTCCTGTATGCGCCTCTGCCATCAGAAGGACTGCGAGCAGCTTCTGGAGCGCCTGAAGGCGTCGCTTGCGGACACGACGTTCACCTTCTCCTTTGCCTTTCCGACGCTGCGCGAGCGCCTTGCGGGGCTGTTTCATAAGCCCGCGTTCGCCAAACTTCTCCCCGAGACGCTGCGGCATTGCGGCGAGACGGCGGAGGACGCGGGGAAGAAACTCGACATTGAGCCGCGCTTCTGGGATCTCATGGTCAAGGGAAAGCTCTATCCCGAAAAGAACACCATCCTCGCCCTCGCGCTCGTGTGCCGGATGCAGTGGCAGGACGTGCTCAATCTGCTCGCCGTGTGCGGGTTTGAATTCCGCGGAGACGAAGTGCGCGACGTCGTGGTGCGTTTTCTCATCGAGAACAGCATCTTCAACGAGCGGATGCGCGACGAGTGCCTTGCGGAGTACAAGATATACAATCTCCCCATCCGCCGCACGCAAAACAGTTGACAGCGGGCGGGGAATATTGTACAATAACGAAAAATGCCGAGAGAGGGGAAGAGTACCCGTACCGTTCGCCACAGAGAGGGGGACACGCGCTGAAAGTCCGCCGCGGAAGGGATGGGGAAGGTGCGCCCGTCTCGCCTGAGGCGCGGGGCAATGCCCGCGGCAGTCCGCCTTTACCGGACACAACGAGGGGGAGACCCGAAGTAAAGTGGAACCGCGCGCAAGCGCCTTTACAGATCTGCCGACAGGCGGAGCTGGAAAGGCGCTTTTTTCGTCTTTTGCATATCATGATATGTGCAGCCCGAGCAGGCAGAAAGGCTCCCTCTCCTCGTCGCGGCAGGGGGCAGAAAGGCTCCCTCTCCGAGGGAGCTGTCACGAAGTGACTGAGGGAGTTGTTTCGCAAAAATCTTTGCTGCGCAAATCTTTTTGCGAGTTAAATCATGCCGCGAGCAGGGTTTCCCTGCGCTGCGGGACTCAATTTGCGCATACCTGCGCTTATGGGGAAAGGGTGAATGCGGGCGCAGCAGATTGTTAAGCCCCGAGGTGCGCCCGCAGAGGGAAAACGAGCCGCAGCCTTGTCGCGGCGGCGTTTTCCCTAAACCTCACGGAATTTATCCGAGCCTTTGCTCGGAGAAATTCGTGAACAATTTTTGGAGGAACTCACCGTTGTTTTTCGCAAGACTTCGCAAGGACATCGCTGCGGCGCAGAAGAACGACCCCGCCGCGCGCAACAAATTCGAGATCTGGCTGACCTACTCGGGCGTGCACGCGCTCTCGTGGCACCGCTGGGCGAACCGCCGCTACAGGATGCACCTGCGGCTGCTCGCCCGCGCGACGTCGCAGTTCGCCAAATTTCTGACGGGCATCGAGATCCATCCCGCCGCCAAGATCGCCGCGGGCGTCTTTATCGACCACGGCGCGGGCGTCGTGATCGGCGAGACGGCGGAAGTGGAGGAGGGCGTCGTCATCTACCAGGGCGTCACGCTGGGCGGCACGGGCAAGGAGAAGGGCAAGCGCCACCCGACCATCCGGAAGAATGCGGTCATCTCCTGCGGGGCGAAGGTGCTGGGCGGCTTCACCGTGGGGGAGGGCGCGCGCATCGGCGCGGGCGCGGTGGTGCTCAAGGAAGTGCCGCCCTACGCGACCGTCGTGGGCGTGCCCGGCAGGGTGGTGCGCATCAACGGCGAAAAGACGCAGGATCTCCTTCCCGACAAGGACGATCCCATCTTAAAGGAAGTTTGCGCGCTGCGCGAACGCATCTATGAATTGGAAGACCGCCTCGAGGCGGTCACGGGCCGGCTGACGCGCGACGAGGACGCTGCCGGACGAACGGAGGAACACCATGAAGATCTATAACACGCTCACAAGAAGAAAGGAGACCTTTGTCCCTCTCGAGGAGGGCAAGGTGAAGATGTACGCCTGCGGCATCACCGTCTCGGGCGAAGCGCATATCGGACACGCCTTTCAGGCGATCCTATACGATATTTTCCGCAAATTCCTCGAAAAGAAGGGCTACCAGGTGACGTATGCCCGCAACTACACCGACGTCGACGACAAGATCATCGCGCGCTCGAAGGAGACGGGCATCCCCGCCGACGAGTACGCGAAGATGATGATCAAAAAGATCGACGCGGCGATGGCGCGCGCAGACGTGGGGGAACCCACCCTCTGGCTCAAGGCGACGGAGAACATCGGCAATATCATCTCCTTTGTCGAGGCGCTCATCGCGGGCGGACACGCCTATCCCGCCGCGAACGGGGACGTCTACTTCGACGTCGACACTTTCCCCGCCTACGGGCAGCTCTCGGGCAGGGATAAGGAGGATATGCTCGACGGCGTGCGCGTCGAAAACGACGGCGAAAAGCGGCATCCCTACGACTTCGCGCTCTGGAAGGCGGCGAAGGAGGGAGAGATCAGCTGGGATTCGCCGTGGGGCAAGGGCAGGCCGGGCTGGCACATCGAGTGCTCGGCAATGATCCGCGCCGCGTTCGGCGAGCAGATCGACATCCACGGCGGCGGCAGGGATCTCATCTTCCCCCACCATGAGAACGAGATCGCGCAGAGCGAGGCGCTGACGGGCAAGCGGTTCGTAAAATACTGGATGCACAACGGGCTCATCAAGGTGAACGGGCAGAAGATGAGCAAGTCGCTCGGCAACAGCCTGCTTCTGGACGACCTCATGGACAAGTTCTCGCCCGACGCCCTGAAGTTTGCGCTGCTCTCCAACAACTACCGCAACGACGTCAATATTACGGACGATCTCTTCCCCGCGGCGGAGGCGCACGTCGCCCGCTTCTATGCCCTCATCGGGCGCGCCGGGAGCGCCTTCCCGGAGGAGACGGGCAAGGAGCGGGAGATCGACGAGAAGTTCGACGCGGCGATGGAGGACGACTTCAACACGGCGCTCGCGCTCGCCGATCTGTTCGGCTACTTCAAGGAGATCGCCCGCCTTCTGGACGCGGGCGACGCCCGCGCCCGCCGCATGACCAATCAGATCCGCGAGACGTACGCCCTTTTGGGGCTGTTCAAAAAGGATCCCGCGGCGTATCGCGCGCAGTACGCAAAGGAGGAGGCGGTGCCCGAGAATGTGCGTGCCGTCGCCGAGGAGCGCCGCGCCGCCCGCCTTCAGAAGGACTGGGCAAAGTCGGACGAACTGCGCGAGAAGCTCAAAGAGATGGGCTATGCCGTCAAGGACGGCAAAGACGGCTACACGCTGTCCAAAATCGGTTGACATCCGGGCGGCGGAAGGGTACAATGTGCAGGAGAAATTACGAGGTATCACAATGAAGATCACATCCAAACAGCTCCGCGAGAGCTGGCTGAAGTTCTATGAAAGCAAGGGCCACGTCAACGTGGGCGCCGTCTCCCTCATCGGCGACGGCACGACGGGCGTCATGTTCAACGTCGCCGGGATGCAGCCCCTCATGCCCTATCTTCTGGGCAAGCCGCACCCCCTCGGCAAGCGGCTGTGCAATGTGCAGGGATGCGTGCGCACGGTGGACATCGAGTCGGTGGGCGACGCGTCGCACTTCACCTTCTTCGAGATGATGGGCAACTGGTCGCTCGGCGACTACTTCAAAAAGGAAAAGACGGCGTGGACGTTCGAGCTGCTCACCAAGGTGTACGGGCTGGATGCGGACAAGCTCTGCTCCACCGTCTTCGAGGGCAACGAGTCCGCCCCCCGCGACGAGGAGACGGCGTCTCTTCTGAAGTCGCTCGGCATCCGGGAGGAGCATATCTTCTATCTCCCCAAGTCGGACAACTGGTGGGAGCTGGAGGGCACCGTCGGCACGCCGTGCGGGCCGGACAACGAGTGGTTCTATCCCATCGAACCCGACATGGAGAATCCCGTCTTCCCCGACGACTACGTCGAGATCGGCAACGACGTGTATATGCAGTACCGCAAGACGGAGGACGGCTACGTCCCGCTCGAACATAAAAACGTGGATACCGGCTTCGGGCTTGACCGGATGCTGCTCTTTCTGAACGGATTGGACGACGGCTATCAGACCGACCTCTTCGCGGGTGCCATCGCCAAGCTCGAACAGCTCACGGGCAGACAGTACCACGCGGACGAGGGCGCGCGCAAGGCGATGCGCATCGTCGCCGACCACACCCGCACGACGGTCATGCTCATCGGCGACGTCAACGGCATCCTGCCCTCCAACACGGGGGCGGGGTACATCCTGCGCCGCCTCATGCGCCGCGCCATCCGCTACTGCCGTCAGCTCGGCGTGGAGCCTGCCGCGACCATGCGCGCCGTCGCCGAGGTGTTCATCGACGAGGTGTACGGCGAGGCGTATCCCCTTCTCGTCGAAAAGAAGGCGTATATCCTGGACGAGATCAAGAAGGAGGCAGACCGCTTCGAGACGATGCTCGAGAAGGGCATGGCGGAATTTGAGAAGTGCGTTGCGGGCATTTCGCGTAAGAACGCGTTCATGGCGCAGAAAGACCCCGCCTACGTTCCCGAGACGACCATCGGCGGCAAGCAGGCGTTCCGCCTCTACGACACCTACGGCTTCCCCCTCGAACTCACCGAGGAGATGGCGGCGGAGCGCGGGCTTGCGGTCGACAGGGCGGGCTTCGACGCGGCGTTCAAAGAGCATCAGGAGAAGAGCCGCGGCGATCTGCACGCGGGCGAGGCGAAGGGCGGGCTTGAGAGCCACTCCGAGCAGGCGATCCGCTACCACACGGCGACCCATCTTCTGAACGCCGCATTGAAGCAGATCCTCTCCCCCGACGTCAACCAGAAGGGGAGCAACATCACCGACGAGCGGATGCGCTTCGACTTCAACTTCCCCCGCGCGATGACGCCCGAGGAGGTCAAAGCGGTGGAGGATCTCGTCAACGAGAAGATCAAGGAGGACATCCCCGTCGTCTATCAGGAGATGTCGCTCGATGAGGCGCGCGCGGAGCACTTTGTCGGCGTGTTCGACGCAAAGTACGGCGACGTCGTCAAGACGTACTCCATCGGCGAGTTCTCCAAAGAGATGTGCGGCGGCCCGCACGTCGCGCACACGGGCGAGCTCGGGCACTTCAGGATCGTCAAGGAGCAGTCCTCCTCGGCGGGCGTGAGACGGATCAAGGCGGTTTTGGAATAAGGGTATGCCCAAGTCGGAACTTGAAAAGATGAAGGCGGGGGAGCTGTACGACTACTCCTCCCCCGAAATTTACGCTGCGCACGTCCGCGCGGTGGAGCTGTGCGACGCCTACAACGAGACGCACCGCACCGAGACGGAGAAGCGGGAGCGCATCCTGCGCGAGCTGTTCGGCTCGCTCGGGGCGCACCCCGTCATCGAGAAGAACATCCGCGTCGACTACGGCTTCAACCTGCACGCGGGCGACAACTTCTTTGCCAACTACGACTGCGTCTTTCTGGACTGCGCGCCCATCACCTTCGGCAACAATGTCTTTATTGCGCCGCAGTGCGGCTTCTATGCGGTCAATCACCCGCTCGACGCAGGGCTGCGCAACGAGGGCGTGGAGTACGGCCGCCCCATCACGGTGGGGGATGACGTCTGGTTCGGCGGCGGCGTCAAGGTCATGCCGGGCGTCACGATCGGCTCCAACGTCGTCATCGGCGGCGGAAGCGTCGTCGTCCGCGACATTCCCTCCGACAGCGTCGCCGTGGGAAATCCCGCGCGCGTCGTCAAAAAACTCCCTCCGCGCGCAGGCGCAGACGGGACGCAAAATGAACAAAAATAGCCGCCATTCCCCCCGCAAGGGGGGATTTTTTGCAAAAAAGCGGGGGAGAAAAATTTTTTACGTTTTGCAAAAAAAACTTGTTTTCGTCATGCAAAACAGCTTGACGGAATTTTTCGGAAAGCCTATAATGATGAAGTAATCGGTCGGAAAGGGGGCTTTCCCCGTCCGCTTCCCCGTTTTGCGGAGCGCCCGAGAGCGATTCCGAGTGTTTCGGAAGGTACAGTAATCAAGGAGTCGAAGACTTATGAAAACCTACATGGCAAACGCCCAGACGGTCGAGAGAAAGTGGTACGTCGTCGACGCGACGAATGTTCCGCTCGGCAGACTTGCATCCAAAGTCGCCTCCGTTCTGCGCGGCAAAAACAAGCCTACGTTCACGCCCAACGTGGATACGGGCGATTTTGTCATCGTTCTCAACAGTGACAAGGTGCTTCTTACGGGTAAGAAGCTCGAGAACAAATTCTACCGCTACCACACGGGCTACATCGGCGGGCTGAAGGAAGTCCCCTACGGCAAGCTCATGGCGGAGCGGAGCGACCTCGCCGTCTACGAGGCAGTGCGCGGGATGCTTCCCAAGAACTCCCTCGGCAGACAGATGATCAAGAAACTTCGCGTCTACAAGGGTGCGGAGCACAACCACGCGGCGCAGAAACCCGAAGCGCTGAAAATTTTGTGAGGTGAGGTGATCGTATGGCTAAGGCAAACGCAAAGAAGAAGCTGCAGTTCTGGGGCACGGGCCGCCGCAAGAA
>CALVWN010000014.1 GCA_944367415.1 uncultured Clostridia bacterium
GGCATTCCAGGTCTTTGAATGCACCTGGAACAGTGCGCTCGAGGACGCCTTCCTCGATAAGCCGGGGCAGCTGGAGGGATACGAACCCCCCTACCGCAATTTCAACGGCATCACCAGCAAGTTCGGCGCGCACTTCATCCTCAGCATCGACAAGATCCTCATGAAGGAGAAATATTGGAACACCATCGTCAACGGCGTGACGGCGGCGGGATTCCCGGCAGTCCCCGTCGACTACGGCTACCGCGACAGCACCAACTTCTGGTGCTCCCGCTTCAGAAAGCCCTTCGCGGAGAAGATCCAGGCGAAGGAGGGCGACGTCAATTCGGTCATCTATGCCGCCGACCGCATCGATCCCGACGTCAAGTTCACCAAGGAGGCATGCGCGAAGCTCACCAAGATCCCGCGCGTGTTCCTGAAGGCGGCGCTCACGCAGATGGTCAAGATCGCCAAGGAGGAGGGCATCACCCTCATCGACGAGGCGGCACTCGCCGTCATCAACGACAAGCGCAGAAAGGAAAAGAAGTAAAAATTACCGGCGGGAATGCAAAGTTCCCATATGGAACAAAAACGAGCGAAGATTTTCAAAAATCTTCGCTCGTTTTATTTGTCGGAAAATTGTAATTTATGCTTATTTATAGCGAAATATAATTTCGCCGACTTTGTATTCCGAATCTTTTGCTATCTCAACGCAATACGCCATAACAATAAAATCTTCGGTTACAGGCTGACCGTCGGCTATCTTCTTTCTATAAAACAGCGGATACAGTTTTCCGTCGTTTTCAAGTATTTCGCCAAATTCCATTTCGTCGGACGAACAGCAACTTACCACGAATACAATTAAGTTGTTTGATTCAAAATACGACTCGGAATAATCAAGATTAAAGTCGTACGCAACAAAACTTTCGTAGTCGGTAAAAGTTTCGGCTTTTCCATAGCCAAACATATCGTAAGGGGTCAAATAGTCATCCTCATAATTAAAAGGTATGCTCTTTGCTTCAAGTCCCGATGCCTTATAATTTTTATATGGGTCGTCCGTACAAGCTGAAAAAGCAGACATACAGCTGATTATGAGCAACAATGGTATTAACAACTTTTTGACTTTCATAAAGAGCCGCCTATATATTAAACGGATCAAGCGTTCATTTTTTTCACTATATTATAATGGATCTGAAAAAATTATTTCGCTGAATTACCGTTTATCTTATTCTTGCTTGCGAGGTATCGTGCGCTGTACTTATATTCTGCGGCAAAAATTCTCGATGGGAACCGCAGTCATGCCCCCGCCGGTTTTTTACGGCTGCGGCTTCGGCTTGTCCGCTTCGCCCGCAGGGGCGGCGGGGTCGTCCGCCGGTTTCTCCTCGGAGAGCGGCAGCAGGATCTTTTCGGAGGAGAACCCCCTCCCGCGCACTTCCGAGACGACGGATACCGTAAAGAACGCCTCGGAGTCGATCTTCTGCACGGCCTTGCGCAGGCGCACGAGTTCGCGGTTGGACACGACCGTCATGATGACATAGCGCTCCTCCTGCAAAAATCCCGTGCGGGCGTGCAGCAGCGTCACGCCGCGATGCATTTCGTTGAGGATCATGGTGCGGATCTCGCGCCATTTCGCGCTGACGATCTCCACCTGCCGCTTTCTCAGCCCGATGGGCGACACGAGGTCGACGACGACGGAGGAGAAAATGGTGATGACGACGCCGTAAAGCACCGTTTCAAAGGAGACGGTGATGAGCTGGATGAGCACGATGGTGAGATCGAGCGCCCAGAGCGACACGGCGACGGGGATATTGAAGAACTTGTTGAAAATGAGGGGCGGAATATCGGTGCCGCCCGTGCTCGCCCCCACGCGCACGACGATGCCGATGCCCACGCCGAAGAGAAGCGACCCGCAGATGATGGCGAGCCAGCGATCGTCCGCCGCGATGGGCTGCCCGTGAGCGGCGACGTACAGTTCGTTGACGTAAGTGAACAGGCTCACGAAGGTGGGATAGAGAAGCGTTCCCGCCAACGTCGCGACGGCGAACTTTTTGCCGAGCAGAAAGGCGCCGACAAGAAAGAGGATGATATTCGCCGCATAGACGGTGAAAGAGACCAGCCACTCGTTGCTCTCGTCCACGAGGTTGCGCACGAAGATCCCCAGCCCCGTCGTGCCCCCCATCACGAACCCGTTGGGAATGATGAACAGCGTGCTCGAGGCGGCGGCGATGGCGTTGCCCGCCATGACGATGAGGCAATAGACGAGAAATTTCCTGACCTGCTTTGCCGTCGGTTTTTTGATGTGTAACTTCATGTTCTTCTCTCCTGCGATCCGATCCATTATATCACGCGTTCGCGCGTCTGACAAGAGATTTTACAAAAAATCCCGCACACCTGCCGCCGCCGCACGCATACAATGCAGTACGGCACAAGCCGAATACTTCTACGAAGGATCGCCATGTATCCAACCAACGATTGTTGCTGCTGCCCCTTCCTGCGCGCAGTCCGGAACCTCTTTGCGACCGACTGCGGCTGCGGCGCCCGCTCCCGCAGCGCCTGCAATTCCCATAACTCTTGTAACTCCTGTTGTAACACCTGCAGCCAATGCAGCCTGAGCAGCGCTTACGGACAGAGCGCCGAAGCCTCGCAGAACTGCTGCGGCGGATTCGGCTCGTGCAGCTGCCTGTGGTGCTGTTCGGACGAATACTATGCGCGGCAGTACGGAACAAATTGCTCCCGCAGCTGCTGCTGAACAAAAAAATACTCGGGCGAGATCGTCCGAGTATTTTTTGTTATTTCGCGTATTCGACGCTGCGGAATTCGCGGATGACGTTGACCTTGATCTGTCCGGGATATTCCAGCTCCGATTCGATCTTTTTGGCAATGTCCTTTGCGAGGAACATCGCCTTTGCATCGTCGATCTGATCGGGTTTGACCATGACGCGGATCTCTCTGCCCGCCTGGATGGCGTAGCTCTTTTCGACGCCCGCAAATCCGGAGGCGATCTCCTCGAGCTTTTCGAGCCGCTTGACGTAGTTGGAGCCCGTCTCCCGTCTCGCACCCGGGCGCGCGCCCGAGATGGCGTCCGCCGCCTGCACGAGCACTGCCTCGATGGTCTTCGGCTCCACGTCGCCGTGGTGCGCCATGATGGCGTTGACGATCATGGCGTTTTCCTTGTACTTCTTGGCAAGGTCGGCGCCGATCTGGATGTGCGTGCCCTCCTGCTCGCGGTCGGCAGCCTTGCCGATGTCGTGCAGAAGTCCCGCGCGCTTTGCGAAATTGACGTCAAGCCCCAGCTCCTGCGCCATCAGCCCCGCAAGGTTTGCGACCTCGATGGAGTGCTTGTAGACATTCTGCCCGTAGCTGGTGCGGAATTTCAGCCGTCCGATGAGCTTGATGAGTTCGGGGTGCAGTCCGAAGATGCCCACCTCGAACATGGCGTTCTCGCCCGCCGCCTTGATCTGCTGATCGAGTTCCTTGGTGACCTTTTCCACCGTCTCCTCGATGCGGGCGGGATGGATGCGCCCGTCGGCGATGAGCCGCTCGAGGGTCAGGCGGGCGATCTCGCGGCGCACGGGATCGAATCCCGAGAGAATGACGACTTCGGGCGTATCGTCGATGATGAGCTCGATGCCCGTCGCGTTCTCGATGGCGCGGATGTTGCGCCCCTCACGGCCGATGATGCGCGCCTTCATGTCGTCGTTGGGCAGCGGCACGACGG
>CALVWN010000015.1 GCA_944367415.1 uncultured Clostridia bacterium
TGCACGTTGACCGCGGTACCCCAGCTGTAAGGGATGTCGTGGTCCATACGATAGACGTTCGCGCGGGGGTTGTCCCACGAACGGAAGACCGCCTTGATCGCCTCGAAGAGCTGCTCCTTGGGATCGGAGGGGAAGTCCTTGCCGAGCTGCTTTTTGTACTCGGCCTTGAACTGGTTGGCAAGCTCCTTGAGATCGTCCGCGGTCAGCTCGACGTCCTGCGTGACGCCCTTCTTTTCCTTCATCTCGTCGATGAGCTTTTCGAAATACTTCTTGCCGACTTCCATGACGACGTCGGAGAACATCTGAATGAATCTTCTGTAGCAGTCATATGCCCAACGGGGATTGCCGGACTTCTTGGCAAGCGTCTCCACCACTTCCTCGTTGAGACCGAGGTTGAGGATCGTGTCCATCATGCCGGGCATGGAAGCGCGCGCGCCCGAACGGACGGAGACGAGCAGAGGGTTCTCCTTGTCGCCGAACTTCTTGCCGCAGATCTTTTCCATCTTGTCGATGTACTCCATGATCTCCGCCTGGATCTCGGGGTTGATCTGGCGGCCGTCCTCATAATACTGCGTGCAGGCTTCCGTCGTGATCGTGAAGCCCTGGGGGACGGGGAGTCCGATGTTCGTCATCTCCGCAAGGTTTGCGCCCTTGCCGCCGAGAAGCTCGCGCATCTTTGCATTACCCTCGGTAAAAAGGTAACAATACTTTTTAGCCATGAATACCATTCCTCCTGATTGATTTCATCATTGCTGACACCCATTGTACAACATTTACGTTCAAATTTCAAGCCTTTCGGAAAAAATTTTGCCATAAATCGCAAAGTTTTTGCCGATTTCCCGCCATACGCCCCGCCGACGTTTATGCGTCGCGCGCGCGGGCAATACTTTCGCGCATGAAGACGCTGTTCACCGGCTGCCGGCTCCCCCTCTCGGGCGGCAGCGAATTCTGCGTCGGCGGCGAGGCGTTCTGCCCCGCGCGCCCGCCCTACGGGCGCGTGCGCGACCTGCACGGCGCCTGCGTGCTGCCCGCCTTTCCCGACGCCCACTCCCATCTCCTCGCCTACGCGCTCTCCCTCCTGCAGACGGACGGGAGCGGCTGCCGCACCGAGGAAGATCTTCTGCGCCTCATCGAAAGCCGCGAAGGCGCGGGGCTGCTCTCCGTCCGCGACGCGACCGTTCTGCCGCGAAGCGAAGCGTTCGAGCGATTTCCCCGCCCCGTGCAGGTGCAGCTGCGCTCCGGGCACGCGGGCGCCTTCAACGCCGCCGCCCGCAGGCTGCTCGGCATCGCGCAGGCGCAGCCCGTGCTCGAGGAGGAAGCCTACCTCGCCGCCGCCCGCCGCGTTCCCCCGACCGACGAAAGGGAGGTGCTGTCCGCCTTTTTGCGCGCGCAGGCGGACTACCTCGTCCACGGCATGACGACGGCGCAGGAGGGCTGGCTGCAGCGGGAGATGTTCCCCCTCTATGAGATGCTGCTGCGCGACAACGCCCTGCTCGCGGACGTCGTCGCCTATCCCTCGCCCGACGACTACGAGGCGGCGCTCGCGCGGTTTGCGGGCGCGCGGCGCTTTTTTGTCGGCGGCATGAAGATCTTTCTCGACGGCTCGCCCCAGCAGCGGACGGCATTTTTGCGGCAGCCCTACGCAGGGGGCGGGTGCGGCGCGCCCGCCATGCGGGAGGAGGAGGTGCTTGCCGCCTGCCGCTTCGCCGCAAAGAAGGGCGCGCAGCTGCTTGCAAACTGCAACGGAGACGGCGCCGTGCAGTGCTTCTCGGACGCGCTCGCCCGCCTGACGCACGCGGAGCGCCGCGCCATCCGCCCCGTTCTCCTGCACGCGCAGATCGTGGGCGAAGACCAGTTCGCGCGCCTCAAAAAGCTGGGCGTCACCCTCTCTTTCTTCCCCGCGCACGTCCTGTATTGGGGAGACGTTCACATCAAAAACCTCGGCCCGTCGCGCGCAGAGCGCATCTCGCCCGCGCGTTCCGCCCTCCTGCGCGGCATCCCCTTTACGCTGCATCAGGACACGCCCGTCTGTCCGCCCGACCCGCTGGAGGCGGCACGGTGCGCCGTTTTGCGCGAGACGTCCTCGGGAAAAACCTTTCCCGCCGAAGCGATCGCGCCGCGCGACGCCCTCGAGGCGCTCACAAAGGGCGCCGCCCGGCAGTACGGGTTTTCCGACCGCGGCGAGATCGCGCCGGGCAAGCGGGCGGACTTTGTTCTCCTCGACGGCGACCCCCTGCGCGACATCCGCGGCGCGCGCGTGCGCGAGACATGGCTGCGCGGGCAGTGCGTATTCCGCGCGGAGCAATAAAAAAACTCCCCGAAGGGAGCTTGTCTACGAGGCGCGCTTTTGCGCGAACGCGCGGCGGCGCATCCGGGGACGGCGGCGGGGTTTGTCGCCCGCACGTTCGCCCTTGCCCGCCCGGCGCATACAGATGAGGTAGGTCGTGACGAGAAAGAGCACGGCGGCGACCCACGCGGCGGGATTGGAGACGCAGATGCCCGTAAATCCCCACAGCCGCACGAAGAGCAGGGAGGCGACGATGCGGCCCGCAAGTTCGGTCACGCCCGCGAAGGTGGTGACGGCGCTCTTGCCGATGCCCTGCAGCGTGTTGCGGTAGACGTAGATGGCGCCGAGGAAGAGATAAAAGGAGCACTGCCACAAAAGGTACTGCTTGCCGTAGACGATGACCTCGTCGTACTGCACGGCGCCGCCGCCCAGGTCGGTATTGAGGAAGAGACGCATGAGCGGTTCGCACAGCCAGACGTCGAAGACGAAGGCGATGCCCACGCTGACGACGGAGTAGAGCATCCCGACGAGTACGCCCTTTCTGATGCGGCCGAAGTCGCCCGCGCCGTAGTTCTGCCCCGCGTACGTCGCCATCGCCGTGCCGAGCGCGGCGAAGGTCTGCGTGGCGATGCCGTCGATCTTGGAGGCGGCGGTGTATGCCGTGACGACGCCCGGGAGCGTTGCGTCCAATCCGTTGAGCGCCGTCTGCTGCACGATGCAGCCGATCGCGGTGATGGAGAACTGCAGCGCCATCGGCAGGCCCTGCGCGAGATGCACGCCCGCGAGGCGGGAATCCCACCGGAAGTCCGACTTGCGCGGACGCAGCAGCGGATAGCGTTTGAGCGCGACCAGAAGGCACAGCGCGCCCGAGACGAGCTGGGAGAGCACCGTCGCGACCGCGGCGCCCGTATAGTGCATCCGGAAGGCGAGGATGAAGAGAAAATCCAGCCCGACGTTGAGGACTGCCGAGAAGATGAGAAAATAAAGGGGCGTGCGCGAATCCCCCACCGCGCGCAGAAGACCCGCGACGATGTTGTAGAACACGGTGGCGGGGATGCCGCAGAAGATGATGAGCAGATAGAAATAGGCGTAGTCGTAGTAGGCGGCGGGCGTGCGCATGAGGTCGAGCAGCGGACGCGTGAGCGGCACGGCGACCGCCGTGACGAGCACGGCGATGAGGATGCTCAGAAGATAGCTCATGCCTGCGGAGCGGCGCACGCCGTCCTCGTCGCCCGCGCCGAACGCCTGCGCCGTCTTGACGGAAAATCCCGCGGTGAGGCCGTTCATCGATCCCACGACGAGGAAGGTGATGGAGCCGGTCAGTCCCACGCCCGTGAACGCCGCCGCGCCGACGGTGTTGCCCACGATGATGGTATCCGCCATGTTGTACAGCTGCTGAAAGACGCAGCCGAGAAAGACGGGAAGCGCAAAAAAGAGAATGAGCTTGAAGGGATTTCCCTTGGTGAGATCCTTCATGCCCTTGGTTTCGTTCATAGTGTCACCGATGTGCCGGAAAATTCTGCAAGTGTATTATAGACGTTTTTTTGAGAAAGGCAAGCGATTTGGACACATTATTTCCGCGCCCCGCAAATTTTTTTTGCGGGGCGCGACGGGGCAAAGCAGAACAAAGGGGGTTGACAATTTTTCCCGTGCGTGGTACAATAGGAACGATCTGAAAATTAAGAGGAGAAAATCATGATCGAATATTCCATGAAAGCGCTGACCGCGGAGGAGCTCTTCTTCAAGGTGAACCCCATCAAGGCGGCGCCCGACACCAAGTTTGAGATCAAGCCCATGTTCTCGCGCCAGATCCGGCACGCAAACGAGAATCCCAAGATCAACATCGTCATTCTCGAATGCAAGATCGAGAGCACGGAGGAGGCTCCCAAGCCCTTCAACCTCACGGCGCGCTTTGTCGGCGTGTTCGAGGTGAACAATATGCAGACGGATGAGGACAGACGCTTCTTCGCCATCAACGCGACGGAGACCATGTTCCCCTATCTGCGCGCAGCCGTCTCCAACCTGACCGCCGATGCGCTCATCAATCCGCTCACGCTGCCCGTCGTGCCCGGCTCGACCATCTTTCCCGACGACCGCGGCGGATCGCAGTACACCCTCAACCTCGACCCGAAAGTCGTCAACTGAACAACTTCAAAGCGCGCGCCCGCGGCACTTGCCGCGGGCGCGCATTTCCTTGTTACCTTTATTCGTGCGGCGCGGGCGGCGCGACGCGCTCTAAAAATTCGAGCACGGCGCCCCACTTTTCCTCCCGCCCCTGCGTCTCGTTGAGAAACTCGTGGCGCGCATGCGCAAAGAGGCGCAGCGTGACGTCGCGAATCCCCGCCTTCTGCGTGTAGAACGCGTACAGCTTTTTCACGCCCTTCCCCATCGCGCCGACGGGATCCTCCGCGCCCGAGGCGAGCAGCACGGGCAGCCGCGTGTCAAGCCCCGCGCGGTAGCGCCGCGTGTACAGCCTGCGCAGCCCGCGGAAGAAATCGTCATAAAAGCGGAACGAGCAGGTAAAGCCGCAGAAATGGTCGGCATGGTAGGTCGCATTGCTCCTCTCGTCGATGCTCAGCCATTCGCCGTCCTCGAACTGTTTGGCATATGCGCCGAAGGAGAGCTTTTCGATGAGCTTTGCGGGCTTTCTCTCGCCGCAGAACAGACACCCCAGCCGGGCGACGAGCGAGCCGAGGTACACTTCGGCATCCTTTTTATAGCTGCTGCCCGCGATGACCGCGCCCGCGATCTTGTCCGAATGGTGCGCGAGATAGCTCTGCGCGAGGAAGGAGCCGTAGGAGAACCCGAACAGGATGACGGGCACGCCGTAGCGCTCGCGCAGGCGGTCGGTGAGCACCGCGAGGTCGCGTTCGGTATCCGCGAACATATCCCCCGCGCAATAGCCGAGGGTTTTCTCGTCCGTCTTGCCGTGCCCGCGGTGGTCGTCCGCCGCCACCGTGAACCCGTGCGCGTTGAGAAAGGCGGCAAACGCCGCATAGCGCGCGGCGTGTTCCGCCATGCCGTGCACGATCTGCACGACGGCGCGCGGCTGCTTCGCCTCCCAGATGTGGACGGCGACGGGTTTTCTGTCAAAACTTTCCATGTATTCCATAATTCCGCACTCCCTGCACCATTGTACCACGCGCGCGGCGCGCTGTCAAGACCTGCTTTTGCCAGCGCTTCCAACAGTCTCCCTGTATGATCTTCTTGTCAACGCCCTCGGCTTTTTGTTACAATACCGCCAGATCACACAAGGAGTTGCTTATGAAAAAGAGACTGACGGCGCTCGCCCTCGCCGCCGTGCTTGCGGCGGCGCCCATCATGGCGGCGTGCGCCCCCGAAGACGCACCCGTGAGCGAGGCGCCCCTTCCCGAGGAACCCGTTCTTCCGGAACTGCCCGAAGAAACGCTGCCCGAACCCGAACCCGCTCCGGAGCCGGAGCCCGAGCCGGAACCGGAACCCGAGCCGGAGCCGGAGCCCGAGCCCGAGCCGGAACCCGAGCCGGAACCGGAGGTGCGGGCGCAGTATGTGCTTTCCCATGCGGACGGGCTGAACGTGCGCGCGGGGGCGGGAACGAAGTACGCCTCGCTCGGGCACGTCAACGCGGGGGATATGCTGCACTTCGTGCAGCGGGAGGGCGGCTGGTACGAGACGCGCTACCGCGGAAAAAAGGCATATGTGAGCGCGCAGACGGCTTATACGTCGATGGCATATCTTGACCGCGCCGACGACGAGATCGAGGCGATCATCCGGGAAGGGCTGGAGCTTCTGGGCGTTCCGTACGTCTACGGCGCCACCCGCCTGCACGACGGGAAGGGCAATTTCCTCAAGGGATTTTCGACGAACGCCTTCGACTGCTCCTCCCTCATGCAGTATATCTTATACACGGGGGCGGGCATTCTGCTCGACGTGACGACGCGCACGCAGGTCAAGCAGGGCGTTCCCGTCACCTGGGCGAACATCCGCCGCGGAGACCTCCTGTTCTTCACCAACGCGCAGCGGTACAACAAGACGGGCGTCGAGCGCATCGGACACGTCGCGCTCTACCTCGGCGAAAATTATATCCTGCACACGGCGAGCGACTATGCCGTCATCGAGGAGATGTCGCGCACCCGCCGCAATTATTTTGTCACGGCGCGCAGATTTTTATAAACCGTTGCGCATTTTCCGCGGATGTGCTATAATGCGGGTATGCTGACCGACGTTCATACCCACAGTGCGTTTTCTGCGGACGGAGAGTCCGCGCTCTCCGAAATGCTCGCCCGCGCCGCGGCGCTGGGCATACAATATTACGGCGTCTCCGATCACTTCGACTACGACTACCTCGCCGAGGGCATCCTCGCCGAGGGGCAGCCCGTTCCGATGATCGACGCCGCGGCGTACTTTGCCGAGGCGCGGAGATTGCAGGCGGAGTACACGGGCAAGATGCGCGTCCTCGTCGGCGGGGAGTTCGGCTATTCCCCCCATCCCGACGCGCAGGCGCTCTACCGCGAGACGATCGCGCGGTTTTCCCCCGACTTCGTCGTCAACAGCGTCCACTCGGTGGACGGGAAGGACGCATGGTACGGGGAATTCTTCCTCGGAAAGAGCAAGGAGGAGGCGTACCGCAGCTATCTTGTGCGGGTGCGCGAGAGCCGCGACGCGCCCTATCCCTACGACATCGTGGCGCATATCGGGTACGTCTCGCGCAATGCGCCCTATCCCGACAACCTGCTGCGCTACACGGAATTTCCCGATCTGCTCGACGACATCTTCCGCACCGTCATCGCAAAGGGCAAGATCCTCGAGGTCAATTCCTCGGCGCGCGGCGCGGGCGACTTCCTTCCGGGGCGCGACCTTCTCGAGCGGTACTTTGCGCTCGGCGGGAGGAAGATCTCCTTCGCGTCGGACGCCCATCGAGACCGCGACATCCTGCGCGGGCGGGAAACGATCGTGCCCGTCCTGAAAGCGATCGGTTTTGCGGGCGTCACCGTCCCCGACCGCGGCACGCATGCCCTCATTCCGTTCTGACAAAAAAATTCTCCCGAGCGGGAGAATTTTTTATGTTATCCGAGGATGCCGTGTTCGACGAGGACGTCGGAGAGGCGGGCGAAGTCGGCAGGCGTGAGCGTCTCGCCGCGTACCATGTCCGCGATCCCCGCCTTGAAAAGCACTTCCTTTGCCCGTTCGCGGGGGAGGCGGAAGCTGCTCATCAGGTTATTTTCCAGTGTCTTGCGTCTGCCCGCAAAGGCGCAGCGCACGACGGCGCGGTAGGCGGACGCGCTCTTTGCGGGGATGCGCCCCGGCTCGAAGTCGATGCGCACGATGGCGGAATCCACGTTGGGGCGGGGCAGGAACATGGTGCGCGGCACGCTGCGCATGATGCGCGCCTCCCCCTTGAAGGCGATCGCCGCGGTGACGGCGCCGTAGTCGGACGTGCCCGCCCTTGCCGTGAAGCGGCGGGCGACCTCCTCCTGCACCATGACGGTCACCCCCGTGCAGCGCTGCGCCTCCTCCAGAAAGCGCATCATGACGGGCGTCGTCACATAGTAGGGAAGGTTGGCGACGACGCGGTAGCTCCCGAGCTCCTGTTCGAGCGCGGGAAGATCCGCCTTCAGAAAGTCGCCGAAGGCGACCTCGACGTTCTCGCAGCCCGCAAGCGTCTCGGCGAGGACGGGGCGGAGCGTCGTGTCGATCTCGTAGGCGAGCACCTTTTTGGCGGCTTTGGAGAGCGCGCGCGTGAGCGCGCCCGCACCCGCGCCGATCTCCAGCACGACGGTGTCGCCGCCGACGCCCGCATCGCGCACGATGGCGTCCAGAAGATTGGGATCGGTGAGAAAGTTCTGCCCGAATTTTTTCTTGAAGGAGAAGGCGTTCCTTGCGAGCACGTCGCGAAGCTCTTCCATATCTTACCTCCGATAACGGCGCCGCAGCGGCGCAACCTAATGGGGAGGGAACGGCCCTCC
>CALVWN010000016.1 GCA_944367415.1 uncultured Clostridia bacterium
CGAACTGTTCGGCGACAAGTGGGACAAAGAAGATCCCCTCGCGCAGGACGATTATAACCAAAACCTGCTGGCATGGTTCGGCTTTGAAGAAACGCTCCGAAACATCGGTTACAACTTTGAAACATTACAGGAACATATTTGAAGGAGGATATAAGCTTGACCGTTTTTCGCGTAACAAGTACGAAATGGCAATGCACAAAAAGACGCTGCGCGATAACGGTATCAAGCTCGTTTCCGCCATGGAAAACATTCCCGATACGCCCGAAGGTATTATTCTGGAGAGCCTGCTTGAAGGCATGGCGGAGTATTATTCGGCAGAGCTTTCGCAAAAGGTGCGTCGCGGAATGCGGGAATCGAGGACAAAGGGGAACTACACCGGCGGGCGTGTCCTGTACGGATATAAAGTCATCGATAAAAAGGTCGTCGTCAACGAGGATGAAGCCGAGGTCGTGCGATATATCTATGCAATAGGAGAGGGGCAAGCAGATTTCTGCTTTGACGGGAAGATGCGGTCAGCTGTTTTTGAGATAGGCGAGCACCATGTCGGCGAGGCGGTGGAGCATCTCGTCGCTCAGCATGAGCGCCTTGCCCTCGGGAGAGAGCGTTTCGATGTAGCTCGTGTATCCCGCAAGCAGATAGGTGACGGCGGCGGTGAGTTCATCGGTGGGCTTATCCGTGCGGAAGAGCCCTGTTTCCCTGCCTCGTTCGATCTGCTTTTCAAACAGTTTGATCTGCGCCCGCGCGTGCGTCTTGGCGGCGTTGGTCGCCGCGTACACGCCGTAGAGCGACAAAAAGAGCAGATCGTCGTGCGCCTCGTCGGAGAGGCGGCGGAAGGAGAGGATGGAGTAGCGGATGATGCCGTCGGGCGCGTCCGCCTCGGGCGCGTCGGCGATGCGTGCAAGATAGGAGTGCGCGATGACTTCCTCCATGATGCCGTCCAAAATGTCGTCGATGTTCTGATAGTAGGCGTACAGCCGCTGGCGGGAGATGCCTGCGCGCTGGGCGATCTCGCTCATCAGCCCGTCCGAAATGCCGCGGGTAAGAATGAGCTTCTTCGCCTCCGACAAGATCTTCTGTTTGCGCGCGGCGCGCTGCTGCTCGAATTTGTTCATGGCAGAAGTGTACCACAAATTTTCGGGAAATGCAAGCGTTTGCAGAAATTATTTACAGAGTGTCAACTTATTCTTCCAAAACTATTGACAAAGTGTCAAGTCTATGATAGAATACAGGCGAAAAGCAAGGAGGAAAACGGGTGATCAGGCTATTTCGCTATCTGCGCGGGGTGGAGATCGTCATGTTCGCGGGGCTGCTCGCCTTTCTGGTGGGGCAGATCTTCTGCGACGTGACGCTGCCCGCTTATACGGCGGAGATCGTATCGAAAATGCAGGCGGGGGCGGATGCGTCCTCGATCTTACAGACGGGCGGCATCATGCTCGCCTATGCGGCGGGGAGCGTTGCGGCGACCATCGCCGAGACCATTCTGTCTGCGACTATCTCGACGCGTCTGGGGCGGCGATTGAGAGGGGAGGTGTTCTCGCATATCGTCCGCTTCTCCGACCGCGACGCGATGAGTTTTTCGGCAGGAACGCTCCTGACGCGCACGACCAACGACGTGCAGCAGGTGGTGTCCGCGATGGTGTTGGGGCTTCGCCTCGGCGTGGGGGCGCCCCTCATGGCGGGCATGGCGATCGTGAAGATCGCGCAGTCGAGCGGGGAACTCACGCTCGCGACGGGCGTTGCGGTGTGCATCCTGCTCGCGGGCATCAT
Source organism: uncultured Clostridia bacterium (assembly GCA_944367415.1). Lineage (GTDB taxonomy): Bacteria > Bacillota > Clostridia > Christensenellales > Borkfalkiaceae > Gallimonas. Next base: position 1,768 of record CALVWN010000016.1, read on the forward strand.
TGCGATCATGATGATCGTATTGCCCCGTTTCAAGCTCATCCAGAAGCTCACCGACAAATTGAACGGCACCATGCGCGATACGCTCACGGGCATCCGCGTCGTGCGTGCCTACAATGCGGAGGATTTCCAGAAGGAGCGCTTCGACGCGGCGAGCAAGGAATTTGCCAAAAACAACCTGTTTGCGGGCAGGGTGACGGCGGCGATGTCGCCCCTCATGCAGCTCGTCTATAACGGGCTTTCGCTCGCCATCTATTGGATCGGGTGTTTCATCATCGTGCGCGACAACGACGCGGCGTTCTTTCCCACCATGTTCTCATTCACCCAGCTTGCGGCGCAGGTCATCACGGCGTTCATGGTGCTCGTGATGCTCTTCAACCTCCTGCCCCGCGCGCAGGTCTCGGCAAAGCGCATCCTGGAGGTTTTGAACAGAAAAAAGGATATCCTCGACCCCGCCTCGCCCGCGGAGTATGTTTCGGACGGGAGCATCGAGTTTGAGAACGTCGCCGTCGGCTACGGCGCAAAGCCCGTTTTGACGGGGCTTACCTTCCGTGTGGAGAAGGGGCAGACGCTCGCCATCGTGGGCGGAACGGGCGCTGGCAAGACGACCGTTTTGAAGCTCATGCTGCGCTTTTTGGACGCGTCGGAAGGGGTGGTGAAGATGGGCGGCGCGCCCGTCAAAGACATCTCGCAGGCGCAGCTTCGGGCGAGCCTCGGCTACGCGCCGCAGAGAAGCGTGCTGCTCTCGGGCACGATCGGGCAGAACCTCGCCTTCACCGATCCGACGCTCCCCGCGACGTCGCTCGAAAACGCCGCGGCCATTGCGTGCTCGGATGAATTTATCGCCGAGAAGGGCGGGCTGGGCGCCCGCGTCGAGCAGGGCGGCAGGAACTTCTCGGGCGGGCAGCGGCAGCGCCTCTCCATCGCCCGCGCCATTGCGGGGAAACCGCAGATCGCGCTCTTTGACGACAGCTTCTCGGCGCTCGACTTTGCGACGGACGCAAGGGTGCGTAAAAATCTGCGCGAACAGCTCCCCGACGTCACGAAGGTCATCGTCGCCCAGCGCATCTCGACGGTGCGCGACGCCGACGTCATCGTCGTGCTTTCGGAGGGAAAAATGGCGGGCGTGGGCACGCACAAAGAGCTTCTGAAGAACTGCCCCGTCTATCGCGAGATCGCCAGATCTCAGCTCTCCGAGGAGGAACTTGCCGTATGAAACGCACTTCCGCTCTTTCCAAACTTCTGCGCTATTGCAGGCGGCACTTTGCGGCGCTCGCCGCCGTGATCGTATTGAGCATCGCGGGCGTGTTCCTCACCGTCTATGCGACGACATACTTGAGTGAGCTCACCGACTATATCGATTCCGCATCCCGTCTGGCAGCGGAGGGGCATACCATGTCCGAGGTGCTCGATATGAAACACGTCGTGCGGCTGTGCGGAACGCTGCTCGGCATGTACCTCGGTTCGGCGGCGTGCAGCTATGTGCAGGCGTTTCTGATGGCGGGCGTCAACCAGAAGATCGCGCTGCGCCTTCGCTCGGACATCTCGGCAAAGGTGAGCCTTCTTCCCATGCGCTACTTCGATACGCACGCCGTGGGCGATACGCTCTCCCGCGTCACCAACGACGTCGATACCGTCGCGCAGTCGATGAACGCCTCCATCGCGACCGCCGTCACCGCCGCGGTGCAGATCGTCATCGTCGTCGTCATGATGTTCGTCACCAACTGGGCGATGACGCTCACGGCATTTGCGACTGTTCCGCTCTCCCTTCTCGTGCTCTTTCTCATTGTGCGTATGTCGCAAAAATACTTCCGCGCCCAGCAGGCGGAGCTCGGCGCGCTCAACGGGCAGGCGGAGGAATATTATTCCGCGCTCGAACTGCTGCGCGCCGCCAACGCGGAGGAGCGCGCCGTCAAGACCTTTGAGAAGCAGAACGGCAAATTGCAGGCAGCCATGTACCGTGCGAACGTGTTCTCCGCCATCTCCCACCCGCTGACGACGTTCATCTCCAAGCTCGGCTACGTCGCCATCTGCGTCGTGGGCGGGGTGCTCATGGCGCAGGGCGGCACGTCGCTCGGCGAACTTGCCGCCTTCCTCATCTATATCAACCTCTTCCAGTCGCCCCTGTCCCAGCTCGGGCAGGTCGCGGGGCAGTTCCAGACGGCTTCCGCCGCGGCGGGACGGGTGTTCGAGTTTTTGGAGGAAGAGGAGGAGCCGCGCGAGAACGCGACCGCCGTCATCGACCCCGACAAGGTGCACGGGGACGTCGCTTTTTCGAACGTCAGCTTCGGCTACGATCCCGCAAAGCCCGTCATCCACGACTTCTCCGCGACCGTGAAGGCGGGGCAGAAGGTCGCCATCGTCGGGCCGACGGGCGCGGGTAAGACGACGCTCGTCAACCTCCTCATGCGCTTCTACGAGTGCGGCGGGCAGATCTCCATCGACGGCGTTCCGACGAAGACCATGACGCGCGAAAACGTGCGCAGCCTCTTTTCGATGGTCTTGCAGGACGCGTGGGTGTTCGAGGGCACGCTCAAGGAGAACATCCTCTACTGCAAGGAGCAGATCTCCGAGGAGAAGGTTGTGGAGGCGGTGCGCGCGTCGGGCATTTGGCACCTCGTGAACACCCTGCCCGAGGGGGGCGACACCGTCATCAGCGACGGGATGCTCTCGGGCGGGCAAAAACAGCTCATCACGATCGCCCGCGCGATGGTGGACGACGCGCCCATGCTCATCCTCGACGAGGCGACGAGTAATGTCGATACCCGCACCGAGCAGATGATCGGGCGCGCGATGGATAAGCTCACCGAGGGCAGGACGAGCTTCGTCATCGCCCACCGTCTCTCCACGATTCAGAACGCCGACCTCATTTTGGTACTCGACCACGGCGACATCGTGGAGCAGGGCACGCACGAGGAGCTCCTCAAAAAGGACGGCTTCTACACAAACCTTTACAACGCCCAGTTCTCGGCGTGATCAAAGAAACAGAAAAAACGGAGCAGGGGAACTGCTCCGTTTTTATAGTCGGGTGAATTTCAGAATAAAAAATGAAAGAGCGGAAGGGGCGGCGCATGAACGTGCCGTCCTTTTTAGTTTGCGCGGAAGCCCTTGCGGTATTTGTCACGGTATTCGGAGGGCGTGATGCCGCGGATCTTTTTGAACTGCTGCTGGAAATAACTCTGCGAGGAGAAGTTCAGTAGCGCCGCGATCTCCGCGAGCGATTTGTCGGTGAAGCGGAGGAGCTTTTTTGCTTCGAGGATCTTTTGCCGTGCGATCCACTGCGGAATGGAGAGGTCCAGGGTCTGTTTGAAGAGAACGGAGAGATATTCGGGCGTGACCCCGACGACGGAGGCGAGTTCGCGCGCACCGATCTTTTCGTAGATGTGTTTCTGGATATGTTCGGTCGCTTTGAGAACGTACAGGTTGTCGATCTCGGGAACGGCGACCTGGCGGACGCGCTGGGCATAGTCGCGCTTGATGATCTGGGAGAGCCTGGCGAGTTCGACGAGAGAACCTGCATTCTCGATGCGCTTGACGTACAGTTCCCCGAGCGCATAGGCGGTGTCGGCGTCGAGGCCGCCGGAGATGGCGGCGCGCAGACACAGGGAGTTGAGGATGATGACGGAGTTTTTCAGGCTGCGCAGCTGATTGGGCCCGAGTGCTCCGACGATGCCCTGATAGCCCTCATAGTGCAGGTTTTCGATCTCCTCGACCATGCCGTTTCTGATATAGTAATAGATCGTCTCCTCGTATTCCCCCGAGGAGCGGTGGTGTTCGAGGTCGACCGTCTCCACATAGTCCTCTTCGGGCGGCTTCGGGTCGTCGTCTTTCCAGATATCCTTGGCGCTGACGATCGTATCGTTGACGATGAGATTGAAGAGGGAGAGCAGCATGAAGAACTGTTCGGACGGCATGACGGGCGTTGCATAGAGGAAGGAGGAGACGCTCGTCTGCAGCGTTTTCGGCAGACCGTACTTGTTCATGATGAAGTCGATGTCCTGTTCGGTGAGTTCGCTCATGCGCGCGGGGCCGATGAGCAGAACGCGCCCGTCGCGCTCCGAAACGACCCTCCCGAGGATAAACTGCGATTCGTCGTACAGCGAGATCGTGCTTCCGCCCTTGAAGCTGTCCTGCGTCAGGGGAATGGGCAGGATGTCGTAGTCATGCTCGAGCGTATTGTTGCCGTAGATCGCAATGAGATCCTTTGTTTCCCCGTCGCGGTAGAGGCGGATGCAGACCCCCGTGAGGCGCGACTGGACTTCGCAGTAATATTCGAGGGCAGACAGTTCCAGCATTATAGTACCTTTCAGATTTTGTGATTTCCGATAAAATACAATAAAATTTTATCATATTTCTTAAAAAATTGCAATAACAATCGGGGGAAATTTTTTATAATACGGAAAAAAAGATGAGGCGTTTATGAAAAAAATCATTCGGGCGACGACAGATGCGCGCGTCTCCGCACGGGAGAAGGCACACGACAGGCTTGCGCGCACGATCGCACAGGAGGGGATCGTCCTGCTCAAAAATGAGGGGATGCTCCCGTTGAAGAGCAAAAAGATCGCGCTGTACGGCTCGGGCGCGCGGCGGACGATCGCGGGCGGCACGGGCTCGGGCGCGATGCATCCGCGCCACTTTGTCGGGATCGAAGAGGGGCTCAGGCGCGCCGGGGCGGACATTCTCACCGCGCATTGGCTGGACGGCTACGACGCCTTCTATGCCGAAGCCGAACGCACCTGGAAGGAGCGCATCGAGCAAAAGATCGCGGGTGTGACGAATTTGTATGAGATCCTCGGCACGATCTCGCACGACCGATTCGTCTATCCGACGGGGATCCCCGTCCGGGAAGAAGACATCACCGCGGCGGAGAATGCGATCTACGTCATCGCGCGGCAGGCGGGAGAGGGCGCCGACCGGAAGGACGTCAAGGCGGACTACCGTCTGGACGATGTCGAATATGAAAATCTCAAGACCGTGTGCGCGCACTATCGGAACGTCTGTGTCGTCATCAACGTCGGCGGCATGATCGACCTCTCCTTTCTCGACGAACTTCCCGTCAATGCCGTCCTCTTTTATGCGCAGAGCGGGCAGAGCGGCGGCGATGCGCTCGCCGATCTCCTGTTCGGCGCGGTCTCGCCCTCGGGCAAACTCACCGCATCGTGGCCGTACCGCTTGGAGGACATTCCCTCTACGGCGGGTTTTTCCGAGAACGGCGATCCCAAAGTACAGAATTACACGGAGGGGCTCTACGTCGGCTATCGCTATTTTGACGCCTTCTCCGTCGCGCCCCGCTATCCGTTCGGCTACGGGCTCTCCTATACGAGATTCACATGGACGGCTTCCGCCGCCGTCGTGGGCGGGCGCATCGTCGTCCATTGTAGGGTGAAGAACGTCGGGAACTGCCCCGGAAAGGAGGTCTTGCAGCTGTATGCGAGCATCCCGCGCGCGGACGCCGAGGTCAAGCGGCTCGTCGCGTTCGCCAAGACGGAGCTCATCGGCGCGGGCGGCGAGGGCAAGCTCATGCTCACCGTGCCGCTGTCGGCGCTCACCTGTTACGACGAGGAACGCGCCGCCTGGGTGCTTGCGGCGGGCAGCTATCGCCTGCTCCTCGGCAGCAGCAGTGCGGACGTCCGCCCCGTGGCGGAGCTCGTCCTCGGGCAGGAAAAGGTCAAGGAACAGTGCAGAAACCTCTGCCGAAAGGCGCAGCCCTTTGAGGAACTCCGCGCGCCTGCCCGCCAAGCGGAGGCGGCGGACGTTCCGCGCATCACGCTCGATCTTGCCGCCTGCAAGACGGTCGTCCACGATTATCTGCTCCCCGAAGAAGGGGAGAGCGCGACGCTCTCCCGCCTGACGGACGAGGAACTTGCCCGCCTTCTTGTGGGGGCAGGGACGAGCGCCTCGGAGGAGGAGCGTCTCGTCAATGTGATGGGGGCGAGCGGCTCGACGACGTCTGCGCTCTTCGAGGCACACGGCATCCCCAATCTCGCGCTCTCGGACGGCCCCGCGGGGCTCAACATCACGCCCGAGGTGGTGGAGATGGCGGACGGCTCGCTCAAAGTGACGGCGCCCTATCCGCAGTACGACTTCGGCTTTTTCGGGAAGATGATGCGCTCGCGCATGGTCGTCCGCGCCGGGGACGGCGTGTGCCACTATCAGTACGCGACGGCGTGGCCCGTCTCCCTCGTGCGGGCGCAGACGTGGAACACCGCGCTCATCGAGCGCATGGGGGACGCCGTCGGAAAGGAGATGGAGGAATTCGGCGTCACCGTCTGGCTGGCGCCCGGGATGAACATCCTCCGAAATCCGCTTTGCGGCAGAACGTTCGAGTATTTCTCCGAAGACCCCGTCCTCTCGGGCGAGATGGCGGCGGCAACGGTGCGCGGCGTGCAGAAGCACCCCGGCAAGGCGGCGTGCCTCAAACACTTTGCCTGCAACAACAGCGAGTTCGAGCGCTGTTATTCCACGAGCAATGTGAGCGAGCGGGCGCTCCGGGAGATCTATCTCAAGGGGTTTGAGATCGCCGTAAAGAAATCGGCGCCCAAGACGGTGATGGCGAGCTACAACAAGATCAACGGCGTGTACAGCACCAACAACGGGGCGCTGCTCAACGCGATCCTGCGCGGCGAATGGGGCTTTGCGGGACTCGTCATGTCGGATTGGGACGCCGTTTCGGAGGGGCGCGGCGAACTTGCCTTGGCGCACCGCAGCGGCTGCGACCTCGTGATGCCGGGCGGGAAGAAGCAGGCGGAGGCGCTTGCCCGTGCGATCTCGGCGGGGGAAGTTTCCCGCAGCGACGCCCTTCGGAGCGCGGCGCGGCTCATGAAACTCATTTCGGAAAATACGGTCGTTCCGACTGTGAATGAATAAATTTTTCACAGATTCCCGAGCAATTCATATTAAAAATTTATTATAAAACATAAAAAATTGCAATAACAAACGCAAAAAAGGGGATATAATCGCATCAAAGATAGGGAGGAGACTATGTCGAACGATACGAAAGCGGCTGCGGCTGCCGAGGCGGAAGGAACTGCCGAAGCGGTACAACAGCCGAAAACCGGACAGAGGAAGGGGGATAAGCACGGTTGGACGAAGGACTTCAAGCTCAATTGGATCCTCTATGTCATCTTTATTCCGTGCGCAGTATACTTCCTCATCTTCAATTACATTCCCATGATCGGCGTGCTGATGGCATTCCAGGACGTCGACTCCACGAACATCTCCCTCTTCGGCGGGGATTGGATCGGATGGGCAAATTTTGAACGGCTCTTTACGACGAGCGTCGGCAGCAATTTCTGGCTCGCCATCCGCAATACGGTCGTCATCAGCCTTCTGAATATCACGATCGGATTTGCCGTTCCCATCCTTCTTGCCATCCTCGTCTCCGAAGTGCGCAACAAGGGCTTCCGCCGCTTTATCCAGACGGTGACCTATATGCCCTACTTCGTCTCGGCGGTGGTCGTGTGCCAGATCGTGAAGGAACTCGTCGGCGACGAGGGCGTCATCACGGCGATCTGCGGGTGGTTCGGTTACACCGAGGGCAACCTCCTTGCGCAGGCGGATCCGCCCACCTTCTGGCTCATCTATATGTTCACCGATATCTGGCAGAACGCCGGGTATTCCTCCATCATCTTCGTCGCCGCCATTCACGCGATCGACACATCTCTCTACGAGGCGGCGGCGATGGATGGAGCGACGCGCTGGCAGCGGACGTGGAAGATCACCATTCCGAGCATTCTGCCGACCATCGTGATGATGTTCACGGTGAAGATGGGCACGATGATCACGGCGGGCTTCGATAAAGTCGTTCTGCTCTACAACACGGGCATCTTCGACGTTGCCGATACCATCTATTCGTACACCTACCGTCTCACGACGGGGCAGCTCGGTGCGACGGCGGACTTCGGGCTTGCGGCGGCGTCCGGTCTCTTTCAGTCGGTCATCTCGGTTGCGCTGCTGCTCTCGTCCAACTATCTCAGCCGTGCGCTGACCAAGACATCTTTGTTCTGAGGTGGGGTATGACATATCAGGAACGCAAGCAACAGTATAAGCGCATCCACGGCTCGGGCGGCATGGTCGCGGGCAAGTCGGCGGGGGACATCGCCGTGACCTGCGTCATCTGGGCGATCCTCTTCATCATCGCCTTCATCTGCCTCGTCCCGCTGTGGCACGTCTTTATGGCGTCCTTCTCCGATCCCAGGCAGATCGCCTTCGGCATGGGGGACAGCTACAAAGGCGGCATCGTCTGGTGGCCCGTGGCGACTTCGGACGGCGCGCTCGACTTCGGCGGCTATGAATACATCTTCGAGGACGGCTCCATCCTGCGCGGCTATCTCAACACCATCCTCTATGTCGTCTGTTCGGTGGCGATCGGCATGGTCATCAACATCACGGGCGGCTATGTCATCAGCAGAAAGACCAAGTGGAAGCCCTTCTTAACGCTCTACGTCATGTTCACGTCGATGTTCAACGGCGGGCTGATCCCCACCTACGCGGTCGTCCGCGGGCTGGGCATGACGGATACGCCGCTCTCCGTGATCATTCCGGGGTGCACGCTCTCCTTCTTCGTCATCATGCTCTCCAACGCGTTTGCGACCGTTCCCGAATCGACGGTGGAGTCCGCAAAGCTCGACGGCGCGGGGCACCTGCGCATCATGTGGCAGATCGTTCTGCCGCAGGCGATGCCGCTTGCCACGGTCGTCATCCTCAACAGCGTCATCCTGCAATGGAATTCGTGGATGAACGCTTCCATCTATCTGAGTTCGTCCGTCTCCGATCTCTGGCCGCTGCAGCTCATCGTCCGTGAGCTCAGCTCCCGATCGGAAAACTTCCTGGCGGCGGGTTCTTCGGCGGCATGGTCGCTCTATCTTGTGCGCTATACCGTCATCGTCGCCAGCACACTGCCCATGCTCATCGTCTTTCCCTTCTTCCAGAAGAAGATGGAGAGCAACGTCGTCGTGGGCGCAGTCAAAGGGTAAGACCGGCAAAGAGCCGTTTTTATTGAGAAATCAGGAGGAAAAGAGATGAAAAAGAAACTGATCGCGATTTTAGCGCTGTGCAGCTGCATTGCACTCAGCGGGGGACTGCTCGCAGGATGCACGGATACACCGGACGATCCCGAGCACACGCAGCACGTCGACGCCGACGGCGACGGCAAGTGCGACGAGTGCGGCGCCGATATGGGCGGCGGGGAAACGACGGAAGTCAAGATGACGGACGGCGTATATTCCCGTCAGATGGACAGCTCGCACGAGGCGCTCATCAAGCTCTATGAGGACGGCACGGCGTACCTTGCAGGGTTCACCGTCTCCTACAAGGGCTGGTATGAGGTCAAAGAGGAGCAGATCGTAACGGCAAACTGCGCGGACGACGGCACGATTATCGACGCCGCCGCGGCGGAGGCAAACGAGGCGTACGAGCAGAAATGGCTGACCTTCGATACCGCCATCTACTTCTGGGCGGATGAAGATAAGACGGAGCCGATCGCAGTCAACGTCAGAGCGGAGAGCGCGGATGCGCTGCCCTCGAGCGGCGTCGGCTATGCCTACGGCACGCCCGAAAACGCGCTCGCCTACGATACCGAAAACGATATGATCTACAACTATAAGTTCGATCAGGCGACGCGTACGCTCTCTCATTCCTCGCTGCGCGACTTCGACGAAGAGGACGAGAACGCCATCGAAAAATACAAGTTCATGCTCAAAGACGAGGCGGATATCCCCGCCGATGCGGAGGATGGCGCGACCGTGCAGGATTACACGATCACCATCACGCAGAAGGGCTTTGAGGGCAACCTCCTCGGCGGGAGCGCCGTCTGGAACGGCAAATATACGGTGGAGGGCAACGTCTATACCCTCAACGATACCTTCTCGGGTGAGGACGTCGGCACGCTGACCATCTCCGAAGACGGCACGACGGCGACCTTTACAGACGGCACTGCGACCATCGAGCTTGTCGCCTATGAAGAGGCTGCCCCCGTCGGCGTCACCGACCTTCTCACCGTCACGACGACCAAGAACCTCGGCATCGAAGTGGAGTTTGCGCTCACCTTCAAGAGCAACTGCACGGCGACGCTCTCTGCAAGTGTCATGGGCAACACCATTGAATTTACGACCGATTGGGAGCTTCAGGCACCCTATATCGTGTTCTCGAATACATCGAACGGCGAATTTTCCTATGCCATCGACGGAGAGGGCGCGCACGTCACCTGGACGGGCGACCTGAGCGCGGCGATGCCCGGTCAGACCATCGAATTCACCTTCGCGTCCTCCGAACTCGCCAAGCTCATGGCGGCGCAGCCTGCTGAGCCCGAAGTGCTCGGAACGCTCACGGGTGGCGGCGGCAGCTTCGTGATGACGCTCTCCCTCTACGACGATCACACCTGTGCCATTACGATGGGGGATACACAAATTACGACGGGTACCTGGTCGTTCGCAAACTATGCGCTCACCGTCACGCTCGAAGGGCAGGAGCCTGCGACCTCTGATGTATCTGTCCTGCAGACGGAGGGCATCGTCGTCAGCCTCGTCGTCGGCAGCAGCGGAACCGCGATCCCGTTCACGGGTTTGAATACGCTCGTCGGGGTGCTTGGCTGATCGCAACAGGAGGAAATTATGAAAAAAATCGTACTTTCCATCGCCGCGGTGGGGCTCTCGGCTGTCACGCTGCTCGGGGTCACGGGCTGCGGCAGCAAGGGAAACATCGTCTCCAACGAGGCGGATCCCGAGCGCACGTTCACCTATTGGATCCATACGCAGGACGGCACGGGCGTCGGCGGCGTGTACGACAGCTACGATCGGAACCCGGGCGTTCTGTACGCGACGAAAGATCCCTTCACCTATAAAACCGCCGTCAAGAGCGGCGATGGCTACACGCAGGGCGAGGAAGTCACCAACAGCGTTGCACTCCGCTTCCAATCGGCAACGACGGGACAGGAGCAGAACAGCTGGATCACCGCGCTCGGCAGCGGGCAGGTGGATATCCTCGAACTCGACTACGCCTCCGAAACGGTGCAGACGATGTATGAGAGCGGGAAGCTCCTCGACCTCACCTATTGGGTAGAGAACTATATGCCCAACTATACTACCTTCATGGAGGAGAACGGGCTGATCAATTACGTCACGACGGAGATCGACGGCGAGCGCAAGTATCTGCAGCTTTACAGCTATCTCGAAAACGTGTACCGCTATTACTACGGCTATCAGTACCGTGCAGACTGGCTCATCGAATACGGCAAGACCTTCGATCCCGAGACGGGCGCGATCGGGGATCAGACCTTCGCCGAGGCGAATCCCGATTGGGGCTGGTCGACGGACGATGAGGGCAACAAGACCTGGACGGACGGCGTCATCTTCCCCAGCTATTACGGGCTCGTGTACACCTCCGACGGCGCGGCGACGGGCATGGGCAGCTTTGCCTTCGATCAGGACGTCTACGACTATATGCGCGGGGAATACACGCAGTATTCCGCTTCCCGCGCCGGGGAGATCGAGACGGCGCTCACGGGGCTTGAACGCGACTACGAGACCTATCACGGGCAGTGGCCCGCGACCATCTCCGACTGGGAATGGATGCTCGACATCATGCAGATCGCTCTCACCGAGCAGAACTATACGCAGGGCTACGGCATCAGCCTCTATCAGAACGGTTTCGTCAACACGGGCAACCTCGTCTCCTCCTTCGGCGGATCGGGCGTTGAGTGGCAGTCGGATGCGGAGAACGCATCCGTCGTGTTCGGCGCCGATCAGCCCGCATTCCGGACGTACACCGAGACGATGAATCAATGGTATTCGAACGGGTGGATCGACCGCAACTTCCAGTCGCACACCGACCTCTTCTGGAGAACGGACGAGAACAAGGTGCGCCAGGGGTACGTCGGGATCTACTACGGCATGAACGATCAGCTGCTCGACGGCATGGACATGGGCACGCCCACCACGGAGGGCATCTGCTCCAAGGGAATGCCCTATCCCATCAACGACAAGTACGGCACCGAGGAACAGCAGCTCGTCATGCCCTACACCTTTTACTGCCTGCAGCCCGAAGTCAACTCCATCATGGTGACGACGGACGCAGAGAAGAACGGCAAAGACCTTGCGGCGCTCTTCACCTTCCTCGACAGTCTGTACACGGAGGAGCAGTCGGTCGTCAAGGGCTACGGCCTCTCCGCCGAGATGCTCGGCGAGAGCCAGGAGGGCGTTCAGGAGCTGTACGCAGACGTCGGCTATCCGGACGGGACGACCGTCTATACGCCCGGCGAGAACGGCGAAAAGGGGACGTATTACCGGGCGGACGGCCCCATGCTCACGAGCGAGCAGGAGTATTACACCTCGCCCAAGCGCCTGTTCGGGTACGAAGGCATGGTTCTGAGCTATCAGCCCATCGACACGTCCGAATGGGAGGAGTACCTCTGGAACTTCTACACGCCGTCCGAATATCTCACGAAGTCTTTCTATGCGCAGCTTACGTCCGCGCAGTACGATATTTACTATCAGAAGCTGAGCGAACTGAGAAACGCGCTCGCCGTCGACATTCCCAAGTTCATCAAGGGCGAGCGTTCGCTCTCCGACTGGGACAGCTGGTATGAGAGCTTAAAGCGCACCTGCCAGGTCGATCAGATCACAACGATGCTCAACAACGTCTATCAGGAACTTCATGCGGAGTCCTGATATACCTCCCCCCATAGCCCCTTGTCCCCCCATACCCCCCTTGAACGTCGGCACGGCTCGGCAAAGTCCGATGTCCGTGCCGATTTTCAAAAGCAAATTTTCATTCAGGTGATGATATGGTAGATCTCAAAGCAAAACCTTTTAACCTTTCCGACGAACAGGTCGCATGGGTGGAAAACACCATCGACTCGATGACCAAAGAGGAGAAGATCGGTCAGCTCTTCGTCCACCTCACGGGCGTGAGTAAAGAGGACGACGTCAAAGAGGAAGTCGGCAAAATGCACATGGGCGGCATCCGCTTCAATCCCCGTTCCAAAGAGGATATGTGGGAGATGAACTACAACTTCCAGAAGTTCTCGCGCATTCCCGTCCTCTCCGCCGTCAACGTGGAGGCGGGCGGCAACGGCGCCTCGCGCGACGGCACCTTTATCGGTAACGAGATGAAGATCGCCGCAACGGGCGATACAAGGTACGCCTACGAACTCGGCAGGATCTGCGGCATCGAGACGAAGGCGACGGGCTCCAACATGGCGTTCGCGCCCATCGTCGATCTCGTGAGGAATTGGCATAACCCCGGCATCTCGGTGCGCGGGTTCGGCGCCGATCCCGACATGGTGCTCGCGATGAGCAGGGAATATTTCCGCGGCATCTCGGAGAGCGGCGTCGTCTGCGCGATGAAGCACTTCCCCGGCGACGGCTCGGACGAGCGCGATCCGCACATCGCAACGAGCGTCAACGCCCTCTCCATGGAGGAGTGGGATGCCTCTTACGGCAAAGTGTACCGCGGGATGATCGAGGCGGGCGTGCAGGCGGTCATGCCCGGTCACATTATGATGCCGGCGTATCAGAGATTTTTCCACCCCGGCTTAAAGGACGAAGAGTTAAAGCCCGCCACGCTCTCCAAAGAAATTCTGGGAGATCTGCTTCGCGGCAAGCTCGGCTTCAACGGGCTCATCGTATCCGACGCCTCGCACATGGTGGGGCTTACGGGCAGAGCGAAGAGAAGTGAGCTCGTTCCCGGGGCGATCATGGCGGGCATCGATATGTTCCTCTTCTACAACGACATCGAGGAGGACACCAAGTTCATGACGGACGCCTATGACGAGGGCATCCTCACCGAGGAACGCCTGCGCGACGCGCTCCGCCGCATCCTGGGGCTCAAAGCCGTTTTGGGGCTCGACAAATTCACCCTTGAAAACTTCCCCAAAAAGGAGGGGCTTGCCGCGATCGGAAAGCCCGAATACAAGGAGATCGCCAAGGAAGTTGCCGACAAGGCGGTGACGCTCGTCAAGCACACGGAGGATATCTTCCCCGTCACGCCCGAAAAATTCAAGCGCATCCTGCTCGTCTCGGTGGGCCCGCACCCCAGCCCCATTCTCGCGCGCGCAGGCATGGGCGCGGACGGCTCCAAGCTCAAACAGGAGCTCATCGAGAAGCTCACGGCGCGCGGCTTTTCTGTGGAGGAATACGTCGATCCCGTCGCCAAGCTCGTCGCGCTCATGAGCACGCTTCCCCCCGATCAGGATCCCATCAAGCTGCTCAACAAGGGCAACAAGGGGGCGTACGGCAACAAGCAGAAGGTCTCGGCGCTCACCGACAACTACGACCTCGTCATCTGCTATGCGAACGTCTCTTCGACGATGCGCACGACGCAGCGGTTGGAGTGGGCGATCTCAAAGGGCGGTTGGGATAATCCCTGGTACGTCAACGAGATCCCGACCATCTTCATCTCCTTCAACTGCCCGTTCCATCTGGTGGACGTGCCGCAGGTGAAGAATTTCATCAACTGTTACGACGCAAACGAAGTCACCGTCGACGCCGTGCTCGACAAGCTCACAGGCAAGAGCGAATTTACGGGCACCTCGCCCGTCGACGCCTTCTGCGGCATGATCGATACGCATTTTTAAGGGGAATATGGGAGAGGCGTCATGAAAATTTCCATGCAGACGACGATCGGGGAGATCACATCCGTCCCCGCACTTCTCGACGTATGCAAGCGCGTCGGCGGCAAGCTGTTTGAAAACCCTGCGCTCACTTCCGCCGAAACGCTCACCTTGCAGCGCGTTGCCGCGCTGATGGGGGAGAACGGCGAAGCGGCGATCTCCCGCCTCATCGACGGCGTGAACGCCATCCTTCGCAACCTGCCCGAAACGGAGTTTGCCGTGCGGGAGGACGACGGGGTCTCGTCGGCGCAGCCGCTCTCGGGCGAGGCGACCAAAGAGGAGCGCGCCGAACGCGCCAGACCGCGCGATGCGATCTGTCCCGGCAAGGTCTGGTATGACACGAAGGGCGACCGCATCCAGGCGCACGGCGGAACGGTCTTTTTTGAAAACGGGATCTACTATTGGATCGGCGAGAATAAGGACTACACCCGCAAGGAGGGCAAGGTCTGGACGTGGGGCGTGAAAATATACTCCTCGCGCGATCTGTATAACTGGAAAGACGAGGGATACCTCGTCGAGCCCGCGCTCGATGACAAGACGTCGCTCTTCTATCCCGCGCGCCGCCTCGACCGCCCGCATCTTCTCTACAACAAGCGCACAAAGCAGTACGTTCTCTGGCTCAAATATTGCGACGACGCGCACTACACCGTGCTCGTCTCCGACGCGCTGCATGGGGCGTACAAAGTCGTGCAGGCAGTCTATCGCCCCTTCGGGGTCAACTGCGGCGACTTCGATCTCTACCGCGACGAGGCGGGGCAGGGGTATCTGTACTTTGAAGTCGATCATACGGACGTTTGGGGCGTGAAGCTCAGCGCCGACTATACGGCGGTCGAGGGGGAACCGAGCAAGATCTATGAGGGCTTGCAGCCGCCCTTCGCCCGCGAGGCGGTCACGCACATGGAGCGCGGCGGAAAGCACTATCTCTTCACGAGCGGCATGACGGGCTACGTTCCCAACCCCTCCGAAGTGGCGGTCTCCTCCGATCCGCTCACGGGGTATGTCGTGCTCGGCGATCCCCATGTCGCAGACGACAGCGCCGCCTCCTTCAACAGTCAGTTTTCCTGTATCTTCAAGGTGGAGGGGAAGGATGAATACATCGCCTGCGCCGACCGCTGGGTGCCAGAATTCGTCATGACGCGGGAAAAGTACGATGCGATCGTCCGCGCGATCGTTTCTCGCACCGATCCTGCGGTCAAGGTCACGGAGGCGGAGCGCCGCTCGCTTGCCGAAATGCCCCTCATGGGAACGGCGAACACGTCGATCGCCGACTATGTGTGGCTGCCCATCGTGTTCGAGGGAGAGATGCCGCGCATCCGCTGGCGCGATACGTGGAGAGTCTGATATGGCAAAGGAACTTTCGGAATTTCAAAAAACAAAGCGGTTTCTTCTCTGCGTGGACAGCGACGGCTGCGCGATGGATACGATGAACATCAAGCATTTCCGCTGTTTCGGCCCCTGTTTTGCGGACGAATGGAACCTTCCCGACCGCGAAAAAGTCCTCCGCCGCTGGAACGAGATCAACCTCTACGAGCGCACGCGGGGCATCAACCGCTTCAAGGCACTCGCGCTCATCCTGACGGAGCTTTATCCCGACGATGAGACCATCGCCGCATTCCTGAAATGGACGAACGAGGCGAAGGAACTTTCGGAGCGCGCCCTGGAGCGCGAGATCGAAGGGGGCGCCAACGAAGTCTTTCAAAAGGCGCTCAACTGGTCGCGCGCGGTCAATCGTAAGATCGGAACGCTCTCCGAGAACGAAAAGCAGGCGTTTGCGGGCGTCAAGGAGGCGTTCGAGGCTGCAAAAGGGCAGTTCGACATCGCCGTCGTATCGAGCGCCAACTTCGACGCCGTCGCCGAGGAGTGGGAGCGCTGTCATCTTCTGGAGGATGTGGATGTCCTCACGACCCAGCGTGACGGCAGCAAGGCGCATTGCATCTCCGAGCTGCTCAAAAAGGGGTATGCAAAGGAGTGCGTCCTCATGGTGGGCGATGCCCCGGGCGACCTTGCGGCAGCCGAGGAGAACGGCGTTGCATTCTATCCCGTTCTCGTCCGCTTTGAAAAGGAGAGTTGGGAGCGCCTTCCCGCTCTTTTGCAATCGTTCGTAAGGGGCGAAGCGGAGGAATCGCTCGTGGCGCTCCGCAAAAAATTCTTTGAAAATCTGCAGGCATAAGGAGAAAAACAATGAAACTTCCCTTTCAGGTCGATTTGACCGAAAAGGTCGTCGCCGTGACGGGCGCGGGCGGGGTTCTGATGAGTGAGTTCGCGCGTGCGCTCGCGGCGTGCGGGGCGAAAGTGGCGCTTTTAGACATCAACTTCGACGCCGCCAAAGCGGTCGCCGACGACATCGGCGAGAACGCCATTGCCGTGCGCTGCAACTGCCTCGACAAGGCGAGCATCCAAGCCGCCAAAGAGGAGGTGAACGCGGCGTTCGGCAAGGTCAACTTCCTCATCAATGGTGCGGGCGGGAACAACCCGCGGGCGACGACCGACAACGAGACCGCGGACATGGGTGGGGGAAAAGACTTCTTCGCCCTCGAAGAAAGCGGTTTGAGGTTCGTGTTCGATCTCAATATCACGACCGCGTTTTTGGTCACGCAGGTGTTCGCCGCCGACATGATGGAGACGGGCGGCAACATCATCAATATCAGCTCGATGAACGCCTATCGCCCGCTCACCAAGATCCCTGCGTACTCCGCGGCAAAGGCGGGGATCTCCAACTTCACGCAGTGGCTCGCGGTACACTTTGCGAGCAAGCATATCCGCTGCAACGCGATCGCCCCGGGCTTCTTTGTCACCAACCAAAACCGCGACCTGCTCTTCAACAAGGACGGCACGCCGACCGCCCGCACGGGTAAAATTCTGGCGGCGACGCCCATGAAGAAGTTCGGCGAAGTGGACGATCTTTTGGGCGCGCTCTTGTGGCTCGCAGATGATAACGCGAGCGGGTTCGTCACCGGCACGGTCGTTCCCGTCGATGGGGGATTTTCCGCCTATTCGGGGGTTTGAGTTTGCATTCATCGCGCCATACTTTGTCGCGTTTGCGCACGCCTTGGTCATTTACCTCTTGTAAACTTCCGTCGGCGTTTGCGCACGTTCCTCGTCTGCCGCGCGACTGCTTGCTCAAACCTTCGTTTGAATTATTTATTTGAGGAAATCTTATGCGTTTCTTTGACGATAACCTTTTGCTCTACACCGACGCGGCAAAAGAGATCTATGGGGAAGTAAAAGACCTTCCCATCATCGACTACCATTGTCATCTCGATCAGAATAAGATCAAAGATGACGCCCGCTTTTCGGACATCGGCGAACTTTGGCTCGCGGGCGATCACTACAAATGGCGCGCCATGCGCCTGTGCGGGGTGGACGAACACTTCATCACGGGAAATGCAAGTTGGCGCGAAAAGTTCATGACGTATGCAAAGATCATGCCCCGCCTTGCGGGAAATCCGCTCTATTATTGGACGCACATGGAACTTTCCCAAGTGTTCGGGATCGACGAGCCGCTCAGCGGAGAGAGCGCCGAACGCATTTACAATGCCGCGAACGAGAAATTAAAACGCATCTCTGTTTCCACATTGTTGAAGCAGTATAAGGTGGAATTCGTCGCGACGACGGACGACCCCTGTGACGATCTTTCATCGCACGGAACGTATGGCGGCACGATCGTCGCGCCCACCTTCCGCCCCGATAAACTCTTATCTCTGGACGGGGCATATCTGAAAAAGCTCGAAGGGGTCGTCGGGTATCCGCTCAATACGCTTGCCGACATTCTCCGTGCGGCGGAGGAGCGCCTTCAATATTTCGTTGCACACGGGTGCAAGATTTCCGACCATGGGTTCTTGAAGTTCCCCGCGCGCTACGCCTCGGCAGAGGAAGCGGAGCGGCTCTTTACAGAGGACAGGGGGAACGAAGCGCTCTTTGGCTACCTTCTCGTCGAGCTTGCCAAGCTCTACAAGAAGTACAATATCATCATGCAGATGCACTTCGCGGTGACAAGGAACGTTAATTCCAAAATGTTCGCAACGTGTGGCGCGGACGCGGGCTTCGACGTGATCGCAGACGGCTCGCGGATCGAGGACGTTATCGAGTTTTTCAAACAGCTTCCCGATGAGGAGCGCCCCGAAACAGTGCTGTATACCCTCAACGACAGCGAACTTTCTGCGCTCTGCGCGCTCACGGGCGCGTTCCGCCACGTGCGGATGGGCGCCGCGTGGTGGTTCAACGACACCGTGCAGGGGATCAGGCGCAACCTTTCGACGATCGCGGAATACTCGGTGCTCGGCACCAACTTCGGGATGCTCACGGACAGCCGCTCCTTTTCCAGCTATGCCCGCTTCGACTTCTTCCGCCGTATCCTCTCGCAGTATCTCGGCGACCTCGTGGAGAAGGGGGAGTGCGACATGGGTGCCGCAAAACGCGTCGCGAAGGACGTCTGCTACAACAATATCAAGGAGGCGCTCCGCTTATGAAAATGACCTTTCGTTGGTATGGGGAGAGCGATTGTATCCCCCTGCAATATATCAAGCAGATCCCCAATATGAGCGGGGTCGTGACTGCCGTCTATGATACCCCCGTCGGCGAGGTGTGGGAGGAGAGCAAGATCGCCCGCCTCAAAACGCTCTGCGATGAGGCGGGGCTGGAAATGGAGGTCATCGAGTCCGTGCCCGTGCATGAGGATATCAAACTCGGCAAACCCACGCGCGATAAGCTGATCGCCAACTACGCGCAGACCATCCGCAACCTCGGAAAATACGGCGTGAAGTGCATTTGCTACAACTTCATGCCCGTGTTCGATTGGTTCCGCACCGATCTGCATTTCAAGCAGGAGAACGGGTGTTACTGTCTTGCCTACAAGCAGTCCGACTTCGAGAAGCTGGACAAACACAATTTACGGCTCCCCGGCTGGGACGAGGGCTACACCCCCGAACAGCTTGGCGGGCTTCTCGACGAATATAAGTCCGTCACGCACGAGCAGCTGTTTGATAACCTCGTCTACTTCTTAAAGGGCATCATGCCTGCGTGCGACGAGGCGAACATCGACATGGCGATCCACCCCGACGACCCGCCGTGGGACATCTTCGGGCTGCCGCGGATTGTGACGGGCGAAACGTCTTACGAAAAGATGATCGCCGCCGTTCCCAACAAACACAACGGTTTCACCTTCTGCACGGGTTCCTTGGGCGCGGGGCGCTTCAACGATCTGCCCGCAATGGCGGCGAAGTACGCGAAGCGGATCTACTTCGCCCACCTGCGGCAGTTAAAGTTCGTCAACGATACCGACTTTTACGAGAACGGACACCAGACGCAGGACGGGAACGTGGATATTTACGCAATCGTCAAGGCGCTCGTCGGGAACGGGTTCGAGGGCTACGTCCGCCCCGACCACGGCAGAAATATCTGGGGCGAGGACGGGAAACCCGGCTACGGGCTTTTTGATCGCGCCCTCGGAGCAACGTATCTGAGTGGATTATTTGAAGCTGTGGAAAAGGACAGAAGATCATGATGCAGCGTATTTCCTTTCATGAAAACTGGACGTTCATCCGCGTTGCGACGGGGGAGCAGACGGCCGTCGATCTTCCGCACGACGCAACGATCGCGGAGCCGCGCGACCCCGCGATCCGCATCGGGTATCTCTGCGCATTCTACCACGGCGGCAGGTACGAATATGTCAAGCGGTTTTCCGTGCCAATGGAATGGAAACAAAAAGCCGTCTATCTCGAGTTTGAGGGTATCTACCGCAACAGCGAGATCTGTGTGAACGGCGCCAAGATCGATTCGCTCGTGAACGGGTATATTCCCGTTTTGGTGCGCATCGACGGGTACCTCCATGCGGGCGAGAACGAGGTGAAAGTCATCATCGACACGCCCTATACCGATCATTCCCGCTGGTATGCGGGGAGCGGGATCTACCGCGACGTCTTTTTGTACGTCTGCGAGCAGGGCGGATTTGCCCCGCGCGATCTCCGCGTGAAAACGCTTTCGCACGATCCCGCCGTCATCGAGGCGGATTGCCCCATAGAGGGCGTTCGCTATACCGTTTTGGACGGCGAGCGGGAGGTCGCCCGCGGAGAAGGCCGCCATGCGCACATCTGCGTTCCCGATGCAAAGCTCTGGAGTGCAGATGCGCCCAACCTCTATACGCTGCGGGCGGAGCTGTACGAAGACGGCGTAAAACGCGATGAGGCGCAGGTGCGCTTCGGCATCCGCACGCTCGCGTGGAACAGCAACGAAGGCTTTCTCGTCAACGGCAATAGAACGCTGTTGCGCGGCGGGTGCATCCATGCGGACAACGGCGTTTTGGGCATGGTCACGACGCGCAAGACCGAACTCCGCCGCGCAAAAAAAATCAAGGCGGCCGGCTTTAACGCGATCCGGAGCGCCCATCATCCCATGTCGCCCGCGCTTTTAGAGGCGTGCGACGAAGTGGGACTGTACGTCATGGACGAGGGGTTCGATATGTGGTACCGCATGAAGAACCTCAACGACTTTTCGCGGTCGTTCTATGCGGAATATTCGCGGATCCTTCGTGCGATGACGGAAAAGGACTATGATCATCCGTGTGTTGTCATGTATTCCATCGGCAATGAGATCCCCGAGATCGGCTCAAAGAAGGGCATTCGCTTTGGCAAGGACATGATCCGCATTCTCAAGGAAGCGGACGACACGCGTCCCGTTCTGATGTGCCCGAGCATGCGGCTCGCTCAGGACTTTCTCTTCGGGATGCCCTATGACAAGGTGGACGAGGACGAGTATCTCAAAGATCCCGAACGTCGGAAAGAGGATATGCAGCACTATATCAAGGTGTGGACGCGCGGTCTCGTCAACCTTCTCAATGTGTTTGAATATACCGACGAGCGCAAGGCGCAGGATGAGCGTACGACAAAGGAACTTTACGATCTGCTTGACATGGCGGGCTACAATTACTATGGCGAATATTACGAAGACCTGCACGCCTTGCACCCCGAGCGCGTCATCGTCGGCACGGAGACGGAGGGAAATAAGCTCGCCTATCACTACAAAAAGATGCGGGAGCTTCCCTATGTCATCGGCGATTTTGTCTGGACGCTGCAAGATCATTTGGGCGAGTGCAACTGCTGCGAGCTGCACTACGGCGAGGAAACAGTCGAAAAGGACTATCCGTGGGTGACCAACTGGTGCGGAAAACTCGATCTCATCGGCGATGAGAACATCACCGCGCACCGCTACCGCATGGTGTGGGGGCTGGAGAAGGGCATCGTCGTTGCGGCGCAGCCGCCTGTACATGGCGGCGTGGAGGCGCGGTTCAACAACGACCGCGAGACAGATGCCGTGATGAGCTGGTCGTTTGCAGGCTGTGAGGGGCAGAAGACCTATCTCGACGTCGTGACCGACGCACCCAAAGCCGAAGTGCTTGTAAACGGGAAAACCCTCGGCGTCAAAGAGGTCAAAGACTTTTCCGCCCGCTTTTTCTGCACTTATGAGCGCGGCACCGTCACCGCCCGAGGCCTTTCGGAGCAGGGCGAACTGCTCTATGAGACTTCTCTTTCCTCGGCGGGCGAGGGCACAAACATCGCGCTCAAGTCCGATACGCACACGCTGCGTGCCGACGGGCAGGATCTGGCATTTGTGGAGATCACGCTCACCGACGGCGCGGGCGCTCCCGTTGCCTATCCCGAAAAGACGCTGCGCGTCCGCGTCGAGGGCGCCGGGATCCTGGCAGGATTCGGCAGTGCGGCGCATAAGTCCGTGCACGGCTTTTGCGAGGGCGTCTATGAGACGTGCGGCGGCAGAGCGCTCGCCGTCGTCAGAAGCGCGCACGAGGCAGGCGCCGTCACGCTCATCGTCGAGAGCGAAGACCTCTCCGAACACATCACATTGGAGGCAGTCAAATGAATCTCATCGAACAATTCAAGGCATATAAGCTCATCCCCGTCGTCACCATTCCGAAGATCGAGGACGCGGAGAAGATGCTCAGTGGGCTTGTCGAGGGCGGGCTTCCCGTTGCGGAGATCTGTTTCCGCACCGACTGCGCCGAGGATGCCATCAAGCTCGCCGTGCAAATGTACCCGCAGATGCTCGTGGGCGCGGGCACCGTCATCAACGGGGAGCAGTGCGAGCGCGCCATTCGTGCGGGGGCGAAGTTTATCGTCTCACCCGGGCTTTCCGAGGAAGTCGCTGCCGTCTGCAAGAAACACGGCATCTTCTATCTCCCGGGCGTCGTGACGGCGACGGAGATCGTCAGGGCGCTCTCGCTGGGCCTTACGACGGTCAAATTTTTCCCCGCGGAGAACTATGGCGGGCTCAAGACCATCAAAGCGCTCTCGGCGGCATTCCCGCAGCTTTCCTTTGTTCCGACGGGCGGCGTGAACGAAAGCAATCTTTCGGACTACCTCGCCTTTTCCAAGATCGTCGCCTGTGGCGGGAGCTGGATCATGAAAGGGGATATCGCCCAAAACTGCCGCGCCGTCATCGCAAAGTTGCAAGAGGTCAAGGCATAAATGTTCTATGCGACTTGTCCCGTATGCGGACATGAAATTCTCAAAGGGGATAACGGAACAGCAGTGGAAGTTCCATGCGCAACGTGCAATCGGATCATTCGGATCGAGATCGTCGAAAATCAGGTCATAACGCGCGTTGCCGATACTCAAATGCAAAAGCCAAGAGAAATAGCTCGTCTTCCGAGATGCGCCTCCAAAAGTTGGACAGACTTTTGGAGGTGCATATTTTTATGGCAAAGATAGGACAAAAACAGAGAAAATACATCGCAAAGTTCAAGTTAAGTGTTATACTAAATATGCGTGAAAGCCATTTAAGTTATCATGGATCGACAAAACGATAGACTACGTTGTTAGAATGCGCGAAGTGTTTGCGCCGTATTTATAGTGGATATGGATGAGTGATACTTTTTGAAATCTTTGCTTAAGCGATAACGGAATGGAAATATTTCGTTTTTCCATGAATAAAATAGATTTTTATTGAAGACTTGGCTTTTCTTGTAAATTAGTTGTCATTTACGGGAAAAGTTTTTTTTCGGCGAAAAAGAGGCAGACATTCAACGATATTCCGCTGTAAAGATCGAAGACTGGACGCGGAGACGGTCGAATATTTCTTTGTTGTTCATGTGATGAAGGACGGAATGTATTTGAGAAGATTCAATTTTTTCAGGCGGGCGAAAGACTGCCTCGGAGTGATCTGCTGCCGCATTCTTATAACGGCCTGTTGACATTGGATGAACGGCGGTGTATAATGTCTGCGAAGGGAGTATGAAAGCATGACGAGAGGTCAGTTGTTGGTACAAAAGCGCAGGGAGAAGGGGCTGACGCGATCCGACCTTGCGAAGATCTTCGACGTTTCCGAGGAGAAGGTCGCGCGATGGGAGGCGGGAGAACTGCCCGACTCCGAGTATCTTCTCCGGCTTGCGGACGTCCTCGGCATATCGGTGGAAGACATCCTGCGCGAGGACGCGGAGACGTCGCCGGAAGAGAGTGCGCAGGCAGCGTCTTCGGAAGCGTGTAAAGAGGCTCTGGAGGTGCAGGCGGCGTCTTCGGAAGATGCCGCCCCCGGCGTGCCGACGGATGACGCGGGGAATGATGCGCCCGTCGGCCGGACGGTGCGGCGCGGCGGTGCGGACGCACCATCGGGGGCGAACGGCTATTCTCCGCTCGAGCGCAAGGTCGGGTATGCGATCTTAGCCATTTTTGCGGTGTTCTTTCTTGTTGCCGCCGCCGTGAAGATCGCCGGATATGTGACAAGACCGCGGGAGCTGACGGAGGAAAATTATCGGGAATATCTCGAGATCGAGATCGTACCCGAGACAAGTTACAATCCCGAGGCATACATCGTCCGCGTGACCGCGCTTGCGGACATCTCCGATCTTTCCCTGACGCTTTCGCTTGTGTTCCCGATCATTGCCCTGAACGAGGAAGTCACGCGGACGGTGTCGTTTTCCGGCGATCTGTCGGAGGGGGAGCAAAGGGAGGAGCAGGTCGCGTTGCCGGGCATTTCGCTCGGCGCGCGATGGGAGTCGTTCTCGGTGAGCGGAGGGCTGCGCTGATGAAACAAAAGTATGACATTAGATTTCTCATCTGCCAGATCGCAGTTGCGGTGCTGGGCGCGATAGGGTTCTTCGCAGGGGGTCGTCCGGAAGGGCTGGTTGTCTACCTTCCCGACATGGTGCTCTCCATTGCCATGATCTATTTCAATTACAGTCTGTGCAAGTGGGCGAACAGATGGCACGGCTTCTGGAACGAGCGCAATCCCGGCAGCGGGGAGCCGAGCCGATATTTTCAGCTGTCGGGAAAGGTCGGCGGCTGGTTTCTCTATCTTCTCGGTCTGGGATGTGCCGGACTGGCCTGGATCATTTGAAATAAGAAGGAGATATTACGATGAAGGCAAACAAATTTGCATGGAAGTGGACGCGGGAACCGGAGCGTTATGAGATCGGGGAGGATGCCATCGAGATCGTGACGAGACCGAACACCGACCTCTGGCAGCGGACGTACTATCACTTCCGCAACGACAGTGCGCCCGTGCTGCAGTTTATGACGAAGGAGAAATTTTTCTCCTTCACCGTGCGGACGCAGTTCGAGAGCAAGCGGCGCTTCGATCAGTGCGGCGTTGCCGTCTATTTTGATTCGGAGAACTGGATCAAGGCGTCTGCCGAATACGAGACGGAGGCGTTCCAGCACCTCGGCAGCGTGGTGACGGTCAACGGCTATTCCGATTGGGCGACGACTGCGATCGACGCGTCCGTTCGCTCCATCTGGTACCGCCTGAGCCGCCGCGAGGACGACTTCTGCGTCGAATGTTCGTTCGACGGAACGACCTTCCGCCAGATGCGCGTGTGTCATATGCCCGCGGCGACGGGGGAAGTGCCCGTCGGCATCTATGCGTGCAGTCCGGAGGAGTCCTCCTTCCGTGCCGTCTTCTCCGAAATCGAGTTCGGCGAATGCAAGTGGAAGGCGCACGTCGGAACATTCGGCGAGAGCAAGTGAATTCCCTGATAAGTTTATATCACCCGCGCAGACGCGCGGGTGATTTTTTTGAGAAGGGGTGCCCGGAAAAAAAAGCGCGGAACGTCTGTATTTTCAGGGGCAGAACCTTGCAATTTATGTGAAATTGTGATAGAATAATGATCGGAAGTGTTTTGCTCAAATCATTGACAAAAAATCGCGTTGTCGGCGCGCCGCGCGCAGTTTTTTCGCAAGAGGGAAAGGGGGCTGTTTTCGGTGTTCTGGGATATTCTGTCAACCGTGTGGATCATCGCCTGGGTGGCGCTCATCGTCATCTATGCCGCCCTTGTGCTCGTGCGGCTGGTGCGGTTTCTGCGCGCCGCCGTCTGTCCCGTGCGCGACCGCGGCATGGCGACCTGCAATCTTGAAAACGGCGTCAGCGTGCTGTATGTTCCGTCCGTCGCGGCGCAGCGCTTTCTGCGGCAGTATCAGCTGATCGCCTATGAGACCTGCGCGGAGAAAAAATTTCTCGGCGAATGGGCGTGTCACGTCGGGCAGGCGGAGTACAGCCTCATTGTCTACGACAGATACGGGGTGTGCATCGACGTCATCCGCGTGCGCGAGCGGGCGGACGGCAAACGCATGACCGCCGTCACCGATCTCCCTCCGAGAACGGATTTTGTCTCGGTGCGCCTGCACCGCGTCGACGGCGAACGCGTCCGCGAGCCGGTGCGCGTCGGCGCATTCTTTCTCTGGTTTTCGATCCTCCTCGTCGGCATTGCCGTCGGCGTGGCGGCGCTGCTCTTCCTGGTCATGGCGATCATATATGCAAGTCAGGGAAACATCCCGTTCGGCACAATGGCGGGCTATCTCGGCATCGTCGCGGCGCTCATCGTCGGCGTGCCGCTGCTTGCCGCCGCGGCATGGTTTGCCGTTCTCAAATTGCGGAAACGGATGACGCGCAGCCGCGTGCGCAGCGACCGGGCATGGATTTCGGAATGTATGGCGTTCCTGCGCGCGGGCTACGGGCGGGCGAGGTATTTTCTGACGCGCGTCGGCTGTGCGGTCGGGAATGCCTTCCGCAGCCTGTGGTGGAGCGCCCCCGTGCGCCTGCTGCGGCCCTATGCGGCACAGGCGGGCAAGACGCCCGCCGGACGGCGCAAGGAGAGGGGGAGAAGACATGGCTGAGATCTTGTGCAGCGGGCAGACCGAAGAGACGTTCTTTGTCTCGGTGCGGCAGTTTCTCGTCGTGCGCGGGCAGAACATCAATCGCCTCGCCGTGCGTCTGTATAACGGGCTTCCCCGCATCGTCACCGCCGTGCGGCTGCGCGTCGTCTGTCTGAACGAATGTGCCGACAAGGGCGAGTGCCGCACCTTCGACGTGGAGCGGGTGTCGGGAAAGCCGGGCGAGGTCTTTTTGCTGCCCGACCTTGCGCTGCCCGCCGCGTGGAGGCAGGTGGAAGTGCGCGTGGAACACGTCTGTTCCCGGCAATATGTCTATGCGCTCGCGCCGGACGGCGGGATCTGCGTGCGGCTCGGCGGGCGCGCCGCCCCGCCGCACGCGGCAAAGCGGCGCAGAACGGACGCCGTCGTGCGAAGCGGGCGGGGCAGCGCCGTCCGGTTGACGGCGCTCATCTTTGCCCTGGCGGCAGTAGCGCTGGCGGTGCTCTTCCCGTTCATGCAGGGCGATTTCCGGGAAGCGGAGACAGTCGAGAGGGAATATGTTGAAATACAAGAGTATCATCGATAAACTTTCGCGGGAGCAGAAGACGGCGCTGCTCACCAACCTTGCCGCGACGGCGGATCCGCGCCTCGCGCAGTTCGGTATCCCGCCCGTGCGGGAGCGCGCGCTCGGCGACTGCACCCGGGAGGGGCTTCCCGCCTATGAGAGCCTCATCTGTTCGTGGGATCCCGCGCTCATCGGCGAAGTGACCGCCGTCAATGCGGCGGGGGCGCGCGCGGAAGGGTACAATCTGTTCGTCACGCCCGATCTCAAGTGCGCGGCGAACGATCTGCTCCCCGCGCTCTCCGAGGACGCCTGTCTCAACGGCGCGGCGGGCGCGGCAATGGTGCGCGCGGTACACGAGGCGGGCGGCGCCTGCGCGCTTGCACAGCTCTCGTGCAGCGCCGAGGAGGTCAACGATCTCGACGTCAACGAGGACGGGCGCGCCGTCGACACACTGTTCTGTGCGCCCTTTCGCATTGCGGCGCAGCAGGCGCCCGGCGACGCCGTTTTCTCCTCGCTCGACCGCCCGTGCGGCGGGTACGGCGATTGCAACGTCCGTCTGTTCGGCAGCATCGCCGACGGGATATACGGGGAGGGCGTGCTTGCACATTCGGCGGCGCTCGCGCCCGACGTCGACTACCATCGTTTTTTGACGGGGTGCGTCTGTCTCGGCGGGGGAGCGCTCCCGCTCGATCGCGCCCTCGGAAGATATGAAAAGATCGTGCGCGCGCGCGACGCGGGCAGCACGACGGAGCGCGAATTGCAGGGCGCGCTGGAGGACGGCACCGCCGTCGACCCTGCTGTCGTCGACGGCGCGGTGGATCGCGTCATCGACTTTGCCTTCCGCGTCGGCAGAATGGCGCCCGCGGCGGGCAGTCCGGATGCCCGTGCGGTCGGCAGGCGCGCGGCATACGAGAGCATCGTGCTGCTGAAAAACCGCGGCGCGCTTCCCCTTGCGGAGCGCGCGCGGATCGCCGTCATCGGAAACGATGCGTTCGCGGCGGGCTGCGGGCTGAACGTGACGGCGCAGGCGCGGGGATATGTTCGCGAAGAGGACGGGGAAGAACTCGTCGTCGACGAGGCAGTCCGTGCCGCAAATGAGGCAGACGTCGTCGTCATTTTCTTACAGCCCACCCGCTATCCCGAAGGGGGCGTGCGTGCGCTTTCCCTGCCCGCCAATACGCTCGCGCTCATTGCGGCGCTCAAAAAGACGGGCAGGCG
Source organism: uncultured Clostridia bacterium (assembly GCA_944367415.1). Taxonomy (GTDB): domain Bacteria; phylum Bacillota; class Clostridia; order Christensenellales; family Borkfalkiaceae; genus Gallimonas. The sequence goes on from CALVWN010000016.1 coordinate 30,251, forward strand.
CATGGTCGGCATCCTGCCCGCCAACACGCCCGTCGACATGGCGTTCGACGTGCAGTTCGACGCCGTGCTCACCGCGCCCGTCGAGAGCGCGTTCTGCGCGGCGGCGCTGGGGGAGGTGCTTTCCGGAAAGGCGTCGCCCTGCGGCAGGCTCGCGCGCAGCTATGCGGACGATACGGACACGTTGCGCGCGACCATGCGCGAGGACAGGGATACGGGCAGAACGCGCGTGGGCGCCTTCGTCGGCTACCGCTATTTTGACACGGCGGGGGTCGCGGTGCGCTATCCTTTCGGGTACGGGCTGAGCTATACGCAGTTCGTCTATTCCCGTCTGCGCATCGAGGGAGACCGCGTCACGTTCACCGTCAAAAACGTCGGAAAGCGCAGCGGATGCGAGGTCGCGCAGGTGTATGTCGGCGCGCCCGGCTTCCCCGCGCCCAAAAAAGAGCTGAAGGCATTCGTGCGTGTTCCGCTTGCGGCGGGCGAGTCGCGCGAGGTCTCCGTCGAGATCGGCGCTGCGGCGCTCGCCTCCTATGACGACGCGTCGCGCTCTTCGGGCGTCGCGGAGGGGCGTTACCTCATCTATGTGGGCGCGTCCGTCTCGGATATCCGGCTCAAGGGGGTGCGCATGGAGCAGGGGCGTCCCGCCCGCCGCGAAGGGCATCCGAACGAATATTTCCGCGATCTCTCCAATATCGGGCAGACGTATCGCCTGAGCGCGGCGCGCGGCGTCCGGCGCACGCAGCGCGTCCGCTGGGGACGCATTGCCGCGCTCGTGCCCTTCCTCGGCGCGCTCATCGCGCTCGCCGTTTTAGGGGTACTGCTCTTCTTCAGAACTTATGACGCCGAACAGCTGATGTGGCCGCTCATCATCATGGCGGCGGTCTTTCTCGTCGGTATGGCAGGGCTGATCACCGAACACGCCGTCCGCAAGTCGTCGATGCGGCGGGCGGCAGCGCAGAAGATGCGCTTTCAGAGCGCCGTTCTCAAGACGTCCACGTCGCCCGAGGTGTTCGACGCCGCCTTCGCCGTCGAAAAGGAGGAGGGCGGCGAGCGCGTCGCCTCCGACGAGCCGAATTACTTTGACCGCGACTTCACCTTTGCCGTCATCGGCCGTCAGCTCAAGACCTTCCTCGAGGAGCGCGGCGTGCTGCTCGGGCAGACAGATCTCTCCTGCCTGCTCGGCGCGTTCGCCGCGACCCGCGTCATCTTCTTCCCCGCAGAGGCGGAGGCGGAAGTCAACGCGCTGTGCGCGGCGCTCGCCGAATATTTCGGCACCAAGCTGTACGCCGATACGATGGACGAGCGGTTCCATGAGGACAGCTTCCTCTATCTGCGCAATCGCGCGGACGGGCTGGCGCAGGCGGTCATCGACGCGCGCCGCGAGCCGTCGCGGATGCACGTCGCGCTCTGCCGCGGCGTCCGCACGGAGACGTTCGGCAGCCTCGTCTTTGCGCGCACGTTCGAACACGCCGCGCGGCTGTATCCGACGGTTAAGGAGCGCTTCGTCGTTCCGCCCAATCTCTGGATCGTCGCGCTGCCCGACGAGAGGGAGCTGTCGCAAAATCTCTGGAGCGTCTCCGGGGAAATGGCGTCCATGCTCGATCTCGAACTGCACAAGGGCAAGGAGCGGCAGGACAAGAGCTCCGTGCAGCCGCTCGGATTCTACCAGTTTAGCAATCTGTGCGATCTCGTGCGCGGGAAGTTTCCGCTCGACGAGCGGCTCTGGAAACGGGTCGACCGGCTCGAGCAGGCGGTCGCCGCGCAGGCGGCGCTCCGCGTCGGCAATCGCGTCTGGATCCGCATGGAGCGCTTCGTCTCCGTCTGCCTCGCCTGCGGCGGGGAGGATACGGAGGCGCTCGACCGCGCGCTCGCCTCGCAGATGCTTCCGGGGCTGTTTGCAAGCTCCGCCGTCCGCGAGAGGGGAACGGACGAGGTGCTCGCCGCGCTCGAGGAGATCTTCGGCGCCGACCTGATCGGCGCGTGCAGAAAAATGCTTGCGACGATCAAACAACGCATGAAGGAGAAGGGAAACGCATGAACAATATGGAAAGGGTCTGGGAGACGATCACGCAGCCGACCTACCTCATCATCTATATCATCGTCATTGTCGCGGTCATGCTTGCCATCGTCATCTTCGCGATGGTCAACGAACGGCGGTTCAACGCGACCGCGCGGGAAATGAAGGCGGCGTCGGACAAGGCGCTCCGCGAGAAGGCGGAGGAGGAGAAAAAGCCCGCCGAAAAGTCGCGCTTCTCCATGCTGAAACTGTATGACGAACAGCCGCCCGCGCCGCCTTCGTTCGCGACCGAGATCTCCCTGCACGACCTCTGCGAGGAGTTCCGCATCTTTGCGGCGGCAAAGCTGGGGCTTTATTATGACATCTCCGTCATCCGCGAGTTCATCGCGGGACTTGCCGTCTCCCGCATCCTCATTTTACAGGGAATGTCCGGAACGGGTAAGACGTCGCTCGCGTATGCGTTCGGCGAATTTCTCGCCAATCCCTCCGTCATCATCCCCGTGCAGCCCATGTGGAAGGAGCGCACCGACCTTTTGGGGTATTACAACGAGTTCACCAAGCGCTTCAACGAGACGCTGCTGCTCGAAAAGATGTATGAGGCGAACAGCCGCGATACCATGTACATCACCATCCTCGACGAGCTGAACATTGCCCGTGTGGAGTATTACTTTGCGGAGTTTTTGTCCCTTCTCGAGATCCCCAACCCCGAGGCGCGCTATCTCGAGGTGGTCTCCGACAAATGGCAGGACGATCCCAGGGGACTGAAGGACGGGCGCATCAAGCTGCCCGAGAATATGTGGTTCATCGGAACCGCCAACAACGACGACTCGACGTTCGCCATCTCCGACAAGGTGTACGACCGCGCGATGGTGCTCAACCTCGACCGCAAGTCGGAGCCGTTCCAGGCGTCGGGCGCGCGCACCGTTCCGCTGACGGCAAAACAGTTCACCTCGCTCGCCGCAAAGGCGGTCGAGGCGCACCCTGTCTCTTCCGACACGCTCGAAAAGCTCAGAACGTTCGACGAATATCTCATCGAGCATTTCCAGATCACCTTCGGAAACCGCATCATGCGGCAGATCCATTCCTATCTTCCCGTGTACGTTGCCTGCGGCGGCACGGAGCTGGATGCGCTCGACGACATCATGGCAAAGAAGGTGCTGCGCAAGCTGGAGACGCAGAACACCGCATATATCCGCAGCGAGTCGGAGGAGCTTTGCAGCTTCCTCGACGAGCTGTTCGGCGAGGGACGGATGGCGCAGTGTGAGGAGTACGTCCGCAAGATCGCCAGAAGCGTCTGAGCGCGGAGGGGACGGCTATGTCGCAGCTCGATCTGTTTTACCGTGCATTCAAGGAATACCGCGCCGCGCTGCAAAAGGAGCACGAGAGCAAACTTTTGCGCGACGAGCTTTCGCAGGATACCGAAAACGACAAGGTCTCCGTCACGCAGGTGACGTGCAGTGTCGACGAGGATTGGGTCGCCGCCATCGAACACGGGCTTGTGTACATCGGCAAGGCGATCGACGAGGAGCGTCAGTTCATCCGCTCGGAGGGCGAAGTGCAGCCCATCGAAAAGGTGCGCTCCGTCTCGCGCGAGACGGCGGAGCATCTCGCCCGCCACAGCAATCTCATCACGCGCGCGCCCAAGGAGGGGGAGGATCTCCTGCCCGAAAAACTGTTCACCGTGGAGCGGCTCAACAACTACGCCGTGTATGAGAACCGCTTTCTGTATATGGTGCTGTGTATGCTCAACGACTTCATCTCGCTGCGCTACAACCGCATCATCCGCGAGACGAATACCTACCGCGGCGAGGCGATGCTGCACAAGGAGGTGACGTCGGGAAAGCGCCGCGTGACGTGCGAGGTCACCCTTCGGGAGACGTCGGACGACGATCCGTATCTTCGCAGCCGCAATCAGCTCGGCGAGGTGCTCGGGCGGCTGGAGCGGCTGCAGCGCACCGTGTATTTCTATCTGCGCACGCCGCTCATGTCGGAGGTCGCCAAGGCGGATAAGCTCAAACCGCCCATCACCAAGACCAACGTGCTGCGCATGGACAAGAACTTCAAGGAAGTCGTCGTCCTCTACGAGTATCTGCTCGCCTACACGCGCGACGGGTTCACTATTTCGCGCGAGGAGCGTACGGTCGATCTGCGCGCGCGCACGGTCGCGGAGGAGTTCGCCGAACCCGTGCTGCTGCTCTCCTTCCTCACCTACGAACACGGCATGGGGCTGGAGGATGCGCTGCGCAAGGCGTACGAGGCGGAGGAAAACCGCCGCCGCGAGGAGGAACAGCGCGCCCTGCAGGAACAGCTCGCCGCCATGCGCAGCCGCCTGCGCGCCCGCGAGGTCACGCCGGAGGAGTACATTCTGCTGCTCGAAAAGCGCGTGCGCGAGCTGGAAAAGGAGGGCGAGCGCTTCGCGCAGGCGCAGGAGCAGATCGCCGCGCTCGAAGGGGAGCGCAAGGAGCTTGCCGAACAGCTCGAAAAAAAGGACGAGGAGATCGCCGCGCTCAACGAGGCGCACGCCGAGGAGATCGCGCAGCGGGAGGAACAGGCGGACGCGCTGCGCAGCCGCATCGACAAGGAGGCGGCGGAACACGCCGCGGCGATCGCGGAACTGACGCGCGTCAAGACGGAGGAGATCGACAAGCTCAACGAGCGCAGCCGCATGGAAATCGAACGGCTGGAGGGGCGTATCCGCGAGACCCGCGGCGAGAAAGAGGCGCTCTCCAGGTCGCTCGACGAGCGCAACGAGCAGTACGCGCTGCTCCATGCCCGCCTGACGGCATTGCGCCGCGAACACGGGCTTATGACGGAATTGGACGACCGCACTTCGGAGGCGGCGTTCAACGAGTTGGAACACGAGCTGGAAGTGCTCGCGCACTATGTGCGCGGCGAGTGGACGAGCGCCAAGCGGCTGCTGCGCCGCGAGATCCTGGGCGAATGGCTGCAGAATCTGCGCGCATCCATGAAGCGCGGCGCGCGCAAGCAGCAGACGGAGCCGCCGGCGCAGGAGCCGGAAACTGCGGCGCCGGAACAAACGGAAATAAGCGCGGCGCAAAAACCGACAGTGCCGGCGGAACAGACGGAAATAAGTGCGGCGCAAAAACCGACAGAGGCGCCGGAACAAACGGAAATAAGCGCGGCGGACGCGGAGAACAGGGAGGACGGCGATGAGACAGAAGCGTAAAAAGCACAGCAAATTGTCCATCTTCCTGCTCGCAGTTCTGCTGCTCGTCGGCGGAACGCTGATCGGCGCGCTGCTCTATCTCGATGTGTCGGGAGAGGGCACCGGGAGCGACGGGTTTTTCACGCTGCTCGGAGAATTTTTCGAGACGGGCGGCATCTACAGCGTGCTGCTGCTCATCTGGGTGCTGTTCATTCCGCTCCTGCTCGTCATTCTGCTCATCGTCACCATCCGGCGCAGGCGCAAGAGCAACGAGGCGAAGTTCATCTGGCAGGACGCCATCCGCGAGACGTCGGAGCGCATCGCGCGCGAGCGCGCCGAGCGGGAGGCAAAGAAAAACGAGGTTCCGCCGCCCCGCTTCGGGATGCTCCGCGAGATCGACGGGGCGTCGGCAAAGCGCAGCGTCTCCGACGGCGGCGTACATTCGCTGCAGGAACTTTGCGAGCGTTTCCGCAATTTCGCGGCGGCGAAGCTGGGGCTGTACTATGACATCTCCGTCATCCGCGAGTTCATCGCGGGGCTTGCCGTCTCCCGCATCCTCATCCTGCAGGGCATTTCGGGCACGGGCAAGACGTCGCTCGCCTATGCGTTCGGCGAATTTCTCGGCAATTCCTCCGTCATCATCCCCGTGCAGCCCATGTGGAAGGAGCGCACCGATCTTCTCGGCTACTACAACGAGTTCACCAAGAAGTTCAACGAGACGCTGCTGCTCGAAAAGATGTACGAGGCGAACCGCAGCAACAATATCTATGTCACCGTTCTGGATGAGCTGAACATTGCCCGCGTGGAGTATTACTTTGCGGAGTTTTTGTCTCTTCTCGAGATCCCCGATCCCGAGTCGCGCTATCTCGAAGTCGTGCCGGACGTCTGGAGGAACGACCCCAAGGGACTGAAGGGCGGGCGCATCAAGCTGCCCGAGAATATGTGGTTCATCGGCACGGTGAACAACGACGATTCGACGTTTGCCATTTCCGACAAGGTCTATGACCGCGCGATGGTGCTCGAGCTGAATGAGAAGGCGGAGCGCTTCGAGCTGTTCGGCGAAGCCCGCGCCCAGGGGCCGGTCGCCTTTCCCTTCGAAGAGTTCCTCGCGCTCATCGCGGGCGAACAGGAGTGGTTCGAGCTGACCGAGCGCAACGAGCGCCGCCTGCGCACGCTGGACGCCTATCTCATCGAGCGGTTCCAGATCACCTTCGGCAACCGTATCATGAAGCAGATCCGCAACTACGTCTCGGTGTACGTTGCCTGCGGCGGGGACGAACTGGACGCGCTCGACGACATCCTCTGCAAAAAGGTGCTGCGCAAGCTCGCGTCGCTGAATACCGCATACGTCCGCAGCGAATCGGACGCACTCTGCCGTTTCTTTGATGAATTGTTCGGGGAAGGGCGCATGACACAGTGCTGCGCCTATATCCGCCGCCTCGCGCGCAACGGGTAAATAAGGAGGTCTTTATGACGCGAAGATCGAAGTGGGTCTACATCGTGGGCTGGACGATCGTGTTCGTGCTGTGCGCGGCGATCATCCTGACGCTGGTGCTCGCGCTCAAGCGGCTTACGGCGCAACAGGATCCGGGCGGTCTCGGCGGGCTTGAGGTGCCCGACATCGACCTCGGCGGCGGTGGCGGAAGCATCGAGCTTCCCGACCTCGGCGATCTGTTTCCGGGCTGGGACGGCGAACTTCCCGAAGGCGGGGACTGGGACGGCGAGTTACCCGAAGGCGGGAGCGGCGGAGGCATTCCCGGCTTCAGCGACCTCATCCAGTGCGGCCCGGGCAGCGGTTTTCCGGCTTGGGACGGCAATCTTCCCGACTGGGACGACCTGCTCCCGGGCGGCGGAGGCGGCGAGCTTCCCAACTGGAGCGATCTTTTCCCGGACTGGGATGACTTGTTCCCGGGCTGGGGCGGCAAACGGCCCGGCGGAACCGAACCGGGTGGCGGCGAGCCGGGCGGAACCGAACCGGGCGGGGAAGAGGGCGGCAACATCCGTTACCCCGATGATCCGCTTTGGGGAACGGGCGGCGGCATTGCCGGCCCGCCCATACTCGATGGCAGCGGCTCGATCGGCGGCAACGACGGTGACGGCGGCAACGGCGGATTAGGCAGTTTAGGCGACGGGCTCCTCGACGGAAGCCGACCCATCGAGACCGAGGCGGTGTTTGCCGTCCGGGCGGACAAGTCGACGGAGATGTATTTCCGCTATATGAGCTTCGGCAACTATATCGGAAACGGCTGGGGGGATGCGCCGGAAGTCTTCAGCGATCCGAGCAGAAACTACCTGACGAGCATCGCGCTCGGGCAGGCGTCCTATTCCCGCATCGGGATGGAGCTGATCATCTACAACGACCAGTATCTGATGCCTTACTATGCGCTGCCCGATGAGGGGGAGAATGTCACCGTACAGGAGGGCGACGCCATAAGCCGGGGGGACACCTCGGTTCCCTATTGGCCGGTGTGCTACGACTACGACTATCTGCGCGACGGCGCGCCGCCCCTGCTGACGGGCGGGGTGCTGTCGGAGGAGATCCTTTACCGCGCCCTCGTCGAGGAGAACTATCTGAACGTGCCCTCCGGAACGGCGGCGGTGCTTTCGGAGATCATCGAGCAGCAGGGCTGGGAAAAGGAGGACGAAGACCTCATTCGCAAGATTGCCGAGTATGTGCGCTCCTGCGCTGCCTACAATGCGGAATACGACCGCTCGCTCGATGAACAGCAGGACATCGTCGCGGCGTTTCTGACGCAATATCACGAGGGCGTATGCCGTCATTTTGCGTCGAGCGCGACGCTCCTCTACCGTATGATGGGCATTCCCGCGCGCTACGTCGTCGGCTACCGTGCCGAGACCCTGGCGGGGGAATATGTCAACGTGACGGCGGACGACGCCCATGCGTGGGTGGAAGTGTACCTGGCGGGCAGCGGATGGGTCAAGGTGGAGGTCACCGGTTCGGACGGCTCCGCGCCCCAGACGCCGGAGCCCGCGCGCAAGATCACGCTCACCAGCGGCTCGCTGCGCGAGGAGTACAGCGGAAAGAGCATCGCGCAGCCCGTCGTGACGGTGACGGAGGGATCGCTTCTTCCCGGTCACACCGTGACGGTGGACGTCTTTACGGGGCTGAAATATGTCGGCAAGGCGGACAATGTGTTTGAGGGGGTGCGTATCCTCGACGAGGACGGCAACAACGTCACCGCCCTCTACGCCGTCGAGCGCGCGTACGGAACGCTGCAGCTGGACAGCCGTCCGCTCGTCATCACGACGGGTTCGGCGAGCAAGGAATATGACGGATCCCCGCTCTCCTGCACGAATTATACCGCAGAGGGGCTTGCGGAGGGCGATCAGATCGAGATCGGGTTTGCCGAGTATACCCTGCGCGGAACGTACCAGAACGCTATCACCTCTCTGAGGATCGTAAACGAGGACGGGGAAGACGTGACGCGCAATTATACGATCGAAGCGGTGTACGGCACGCTGCGGGTGTATTGACGGAGGAAGGATGCTCTACCAGTCTTACAGGGAAAAACTCGAGCGGGGCGTGCGCGTGCTCGACAAGCTGTGGCGGCTTAAATACGTCATTCTTGCGGCGCTCGCGGCGCTCATCGCGCTCATCATCGTGCTGTGCGCCATCTCGGGCAACATTTACGGGGAATCCTGCCCGTCCTCCGTGGAGTACGGCACGCCGCTCGATCTGCGCGCCAAGGCGATCTTCGGCAGCGTGACTGCCGAACACCGCGAGCAGGGAACGCAGACGTGGCAGCCCGGCGCGCCGCGCCGCGTGGGGGAGTATGAGGTGCGCGCCGTCTCGCACAGCGCGGTCGGGGAAAAGTACGGCACCGTCTTTTCCTGCTCCGTCGTGCCGCACGCGTTGGCACCCTCCCTCCCGGAGAGCTTCGTGTACGGCGACGAACCCGTGATCGGCGGCGCGTTTGCGCAGGGCGACCGGCTGGAGACGGCGGACTTTACCTATTCCGCGCTGACGCCCTACCGCTACGAAGTGACCGCGCAGGTGCGCGCCATCGTGAACGAGGCGGGCGAGGACGTCACCGACTGCTATACGTTCTCCCCCGTGACGGCGGAGATGGAGATGCTTCCGCGCGACGTCACCATCGTCTGCAAAAGCGCGGAGAAGGTGTACGACGGCACGCCGCTCTCGATGACCGAGTATTCGATGCCCGAAAGGCAGCCCGCCGCGGGCGACACGTTCTCCTTCGAATGGCCCTCCCGGACGGATGCGGGAGAGATAAGAAACTACCCCGACGTGACTGCCCTCAATGCGCAGGGCGAGGACGTGAGCGGATGGTACGTCTATACATTTGAGGTCGGCACGCTCACCGTGCTGCCCCGCCCCGTCACCGTGCAGGCGGGCAGCGCGGAGAAAATATACGACGCCGAGCCGCTCTATGCGATCGACTACCACATCGACGAGAGTACGCCCGTCGCGGACGGGCACACCCTCGATGTGCTCGAGTACGCCTCGCGCACCGACGCGGGCGTCTCGGAAAATCTGCCCGTCTACGCCGTCTACGACGCGGAGGGCAGCGATGTGACGGCGAACTACGTCTTTGAGAGCGGGTCGGGTACGCTCACCGTGCTGCCCCGTCCCGTCACCGTCTGGACGGCGTCGCGCACCTGGATCTACTATGACGGCGCGGAGTTTTCCGCCGCAGATGCGGGGGATTACGGCGTCAGCGCGCGCTCGGAATACCCCCTTGCGAAGGGGCATATGCTTTTGCCCACCCCGGATTCCGTCCGCGAGAACACGTTGGACGCGATCACCGACCTCGAGACGGAAGTGCGCTATGTGGACAACTGCCTTGCGTTCAGCGTTCTGGACGATTCGGGCGTCGACGTCAGCGGGAACTACACGCTCACCTATGAATACGGCAAGCTGCGCGTCAAGACGGAGATCATCGTCACGCTGGTGTGCCTGAGCAAGTTTTACGACGGCACGGCGCTCGCGTTCACGGAGGGGGACTATTCCATCGTCAAGCCGCCCGACGTGGAGGCGTCGTGCGTGCTGCCCTCGCTCACCGACGCCGGCTCTGTCGCGCTCTCCGATCTGAGCGAGGCGAACGTGCGGGCGCGCGACCCCGCCACGGGGCGGGACGTCATGTCGGAGAATCGCTGCCGCTTCCGCGTGGATGGGGCGGGGTGGGATGTGACCGTGCTCGAGGTACGCCCGCGCCCGATCACCGTGACGAGTATCTCCCTCGCGGCAAAGAACGAGGGGCAGCCGCTCTACGGCAACGTGTCGGGCGGGGCGTGGATCTCCTTCGGATCGCTCCTGTCGGGACACCGCATCGAGATCGAAGTCACGGGCGTTCTGTGGCCGACGCAGCTCTCCGCATACAACGAGATCGGGAGCGTCGTCATCTATGACGCGTACGGCAGGGATGTGAGTGCCAATTATAATATTTCCATCGACCGCGGATGGCTGCAATGGCTGTAACGATGCGCGCCCGGGCAAAGGGCGCGCATTTTGCAAAAGTTTTTTTCGGGAAGGGCTGCGGGATCGGTTTATTCATTTGACTTCACCGCGCAATTGTGATATAGTGATATTATACATTTTCACAAGGGATACCAATGAAGGCGCTTGAAGAAAAAATTCTCAGGGAAGGCACGGTGCTGCCGGGGAACGTCCTCAAAGTGGGGAGCTTCCTCAATCAGCAGATGGACTCCGATTTCATCATGGAGATCGGACGGGAGATCGCGCGCCTGTATGCGGGCGAGAAGATCACCCGCGTGCTGACGGTGGAATCTTCCGGCATCGCCATCGCCGTGGCTGCCGGCATCGCCCTGCACGTTCCGAGCGTGTTCGCCAAAAAACACAGAAGCGCCAATATGCCCAAGGAAGTGTACACGGCATCCGTGTACTCCTATACGCATAAGGAGACGTACGAGATCGCCGTTGCAAAGGACTACATCGGCAAGGATGACAGCGTTCTCATCGTGGACGACTTTCTTGCAAACGGCAACGCCGTGCGCGGGCTCATCCGCATCATCGAGAATGCGGGCGCCCGCCTCGTCGGCTGCGCCATCGCCATTGAAAAGGGGTTCCAGGGTGCGGGGGACAAACTGCGCGCCGAGGGGATCCGCGTCGACTCTCTCGCCATCATCGATGCCATGACGGACGAGAGCGTCTCATTCCGCGCAGAGTGACGGCGCGGTTTTTTGTTTTGGGAACGATAATTTTTATATAATTTATCGGGAAAGGAGAAACATTATGAAGAAACTGTTGGCTTTGGGTCTGGCGGCAACCATTGCGGTCGCAGGTGTCGGCGCGCTTGCGGGCTGTACGGAAGGGGACGGCGAACTGACGGTCGGTTTCATCGCCCTGCACGATGACAACTCGACGTATGACAAGAACTTCCTCGACGCCATCCGCGAGGCATGTGAGAACAAGGGGATCGATGCCGATCACCTCATCATCAAGACGGGGATCCCGGAGACGCAGGAGTGCTACAATGCGGCGGCAGATCTCGTCGATCAGGGCTGTGACGTCATTTTCGCCGACTCTTTCGGCCATGAGTCCTTTATGCTGCAGGCGGCGCGGGAGTTTCCCGATGTGGAGTTCTGCCATGCGACGGGAACCACGGCACATACCGAAAATGTTCCCAACTTCCACAATGCGTTCGCGCACATCTACCAGGGCAGATACCTTGCGGGCGTTGCCGCAGGTATGAAGCTCGTTGAA
>CALVWN010000017.1 GCA_944367415.1 uncultured Clostridia bacterium
CCATAGTTTATCCTCCATGTTTTTGATGTTTGAGATAGCCGAGCGCCATGGCGCCCGCCTGTTTGAGGGTGGATGCCCTCGCTGCGGGCGCGGTGACTCCCGCGCCCGTCCCCGCCATCAGGGGCACGCCCGGCAGCGCCGCAAGGTATTCCCCCACGATGCGCGAACGCACCTCCTCGTTCCCTCTGACGGCGCGCAGCAGCGCTTCGCTGTCCGCGCCCTGCGCGGCGCCCTTCTCCGCGTCCGCATCGTGCGGCGCAGATGCCTCGAGAGCGCGCAGGCGTTGGCTGCGACGGGTGAATTCCGCCTCGAGCTCCCTGTAAGCGCGCATGAGGGCGTCCACGCTCTGAAACTTGCCCAGATCGGGCGCAGGCGCCTGCTCCGGGGTCTGCGTCACGTTCTCCTCTTCCGTCATACACTTCCTCCTTTTTCGCGGTGCGAGGCAAGATGGCGCAAGATCCGCCCGCGCACCTTATCGTCGTGTTCCGCGCCCGAAAGAAGGGCGCGCACATGTTCCGTGCGATGCAGCGCGTGATCGTCGTACTCGTCCGCCTCCACATCGCGCTGCGCCAGCGCAAGATTTTCCCGCTCCGCCTTTTTCAGGTGAAGGTGGGAAATATCCCGCGCGTTCTCGAACGAGCCGAAACCGAGCGCCTCCAGCACGCGGTTGCGCGTATCGTCCGAAAGGGTGCCGTTCTCCCCCTGCAGAAGCCCCAGCGAGAGCAGGGAGAGGATGTCCTCCCGCTTCTGCTCGGGCGTGCGCTCGTAGCCCGGCTCGAACTGCACGTCGTCCGCCGAGATATCGCTTTGCGAGAAGGCGACCAGCTCGGTATCTCCGCCCGTCCCCGTCATGCGCAGAACGCGGCGCGCGCCGGCGAACTGTTTGTAGAGGTGCAGGATCTGTTTTCCCGTCTCTCTGACCGCCCGCTCCACGCTCTCCACGCTCATCTGCATCCGGTTGGTGTCCTGGTCGATGAGAAGCTGCAGCCCCGTTGCCGACGTGACGTGCGTCGGATTGGCGGAATTGCGCGAGATCTCGCTCATGCCCGAAACAAGGATGAACTCGCCCGACAGCCTCTCCTCTTCCTTTTCAAACTCCGCGGGGATGCTTCCGCCGTCCAGAAAGCCCGGCTTTTCCGAGCCCCTGCGGTAGACGAGCACCTTTCCGGGATAGAGCCCGTCCTCCGCAAGTTCTTCGGCATCCACCGAGCCGTCCTCCACGGCGATGACCCCCGTCGAGAGCCTGTTCAGGAATTCGTGCTTGCGGTTCCTGACCGCGTTGTACGCCCGCTGCAGCGGGATCATCCGGTCGACGACGCTCGTTCCGAAAAACGCCCCCGCCAGCGCGATACAAGTCTGGCGCACAAAGGGAAAGATGCGTTCGCCGCGGTCGCCGTTGCAGTAGGGAAGGTCCCCCTCGTACAGCAGTTTGTCAGCCGCCACGATCTCCAGCCGCCCGTTCGGATGTTCGCCGTCGGGGCGGATATACCGTTCGATGAGAATGACTGCGTCCTCCAGAACGGGGCGTTCGTCGCCGTCCGCGGGACGCTTCCAGCCGCTTGCGGCAGAGAAGGGCATGAGCGGAAAGTCCGCGATCGTTCTGCCCTCCATCTCCACGCCGAACTTGTCGCGGATATAGGAGACGGGCACCGCCTTGGCATGGATAATGCTGCCCACGTCCTCCATCCGCTCCGCCGCAAGCGAATCGGGGTAAATTTCAAAGGGAGAGAGGGCAATGACGTTCACATCCCCCTCCCGCACGGAGTGCCCCGCCTCGTCCGTGCCGATGACCATGCCGTCCTCATGGTTCCACACGATCTTATAAAATGCCGTGCCGCACGTCTCCGACCAGAGCGTCGCACGGGCGATCACGCCGTCCAGATCGATGCGGTTTTTGACGGAACGCAGGATGTTCGAACACAGCCGCGCCGTCTTCATGTCGTCGTCCGCGTCCGAAAAGGCGCGCACCTCGAGGGAGGGCCGCACCTTGGCGAGCCGCGCAAGGCGGGTGTCCAGCGTGGGCGCGATGTGGTTGAAACACCTGCGCGACTGCCAGAAAAACGCCGCCTGCTCCTCCTCCAGCTCCCCCTCCGGAGTAAGGTCGCAGAACTGATTTCCGCTCACGAAGTTCATGTTGAGCTCCCAGCCCCGTTCCAGCATCTTCCGTGCCCTTCTGCGCGCCTCGAAGTCGGCGTTCACCTCGGCGACGAGCGCCTCCACGCGCCTTTGTTCGGCGCGCGCGGCAAGTTCCTCTCTCTTTGTCATGTCGATGTCTCCTTTTCCTCTTCGAGCGCGCGGATGAGTTTTGCGCGCTCCGCTTCCAGTTCTTCGTCCGAATAAGCGGTAAAGTCCGTCCCTTCCAGCAGAAGCTTTGCCGCCTTCAGATCGGGCGGGATATCTTTGTGCGTCTCCCGCCGCTTGACGAGCCGCAGCTCGCCCTCACGGGCGTCGTACTCCTCCGTTACCTCCTCCACCCGAAAGCCGAGGGCGACCTTGAGCACCGCCTCCCTTACCCTGTCATCCTCTATCGCCATACCGTGTCCGTCACGGACATGCCCACCTCCTTTTTAAAAATTCATACCCAAACGCGTACATGGCGCCCTCCTTTACCGTCTACCCGCCCGCCTGGAGCGCAGAAGCGCGCGGATGCGCCGCTCTTTATCTTTTGCGAGGGGCGCGGGGAGCTGCACCCGCTCGGCGGGGCGCGGACGGCTCATCAGAAAGTAGCGCAGCTCGTCCATCGCGTGATCGTCGCGCTTGACGGGCGCGTCCGAACTCCCCCAGAAGTAACTCTTGAATTCGCGGATCATGTTCACGCAGCCCGAAAAAATGTACAGATCGGGCAGACCGTT
>CALVWN010000018.1 GCA_944367415.1 uncultured Clostridia bacterium
GAACGCCGTGTTTGTCTATGATGACAAAGTAGTGTTCACGTTTAACTACAAAGACGGTTCAAAGACGGCCACGATAGACGAAATCAACGCGGAATTAGGTTCGGATTTGGATGGAACAACTCCACCAGACAAGAACTATCCGAACCTTTCGGGTAGTTTTTTTGTCGTTATAAGGTGCTCTTCCCATAGTTTGCTTCTAATAAAGGCGAAAGTTTTTTCGCTGGCCGTGTAGATTTATAATCTTGAAATGTGTGTTTTTAAGTTTAATTAATGTCGTTGAGTGTGCTTGTAGTAGATGTTTGGACAGCGCGGCGTGGCTACACTGCATTGCATATTGATACTATGGGCTGAAATCGTGTTTGATATTTTAAAATGAATAATATTAGGAGAGGTTGAAAAATCTGTCTTTTTATGTTATAATGCAACTGGTATATATGATTGCTTAAATTTAGAAAAAAATGGAGAATGATAATGGATTTTCGCCAAATAAAAGAATTATTAAAAAATTCAATAGGTGTTCCATCAAGCATAATTATTTTTGACTTGTTTCACATTTTCATTGCTCCGCCAAGTTAAGAATCGCAAATCAGCCTCCAAGCTCAGTTTTTTTCCGGGGGTGTCGATTGCGGCAATCGAAAATTTTCATCAATGGATTTGTGCCGTGCGGTTGACTTTCGGGCGCGTTTTTCGTATAATGAGAAAAACCGCAGATGTGAAAGAGTAGCGCGTCACACCCGATTTTCAGAGAGTCTCCGGCGGTGGAATGGAGGCAGTCGGTGATGCGTGAATGGGTCACGGAGGGCGGGCGTGAAACAAAGTAGCGTCCGACGGGGCTTTCCCGTTACAGGAAGAGAGCGTGATGGCGCTCGCAAAGAGGCAGCAAAAGCTGTAAAATTGGGTGGCAACACGGAGCGATTCGTCCCAAACGGATCGTACCGTGTTTTTTATTTGCCGAAAAAAACAAACTGATCGACAGGAGGTAACACGATGGCAGTCAAGAACATTCCCTACAAGATCTATCTTTCCGAAGAGGAGATGCCCAAGGCATGGTATAACGTCAAGGCGCACATGAAGGTGCAGCATCCGCCCTTTGTCAATCCCGCGACGCAAAAGCCCTGCTCGAAGGATGACCTTGCGCCCGTCTTTTGCGACGAGTGCATCGACCAGGAACTCAACGAGACGGATGAGCGCATCGCCATCCCGCAGGGCATCCTCGACTTTTACCGGATGTTCCGCCCGTCGCCCCTCGTGCGGGCGTACTATCTGGAGCAGCTCCTCGATACGCCCGCGGAGATCTACTACAAATTTGAAGGCAACAACACTTCCGGCTCGCACAAGCTCAATTCGGCGGCGGCGCAGGCGTACTATGCAAAGCAGCAGGGGCTCACGTCCATCACGACGGAGACGGGCGCGGGACAGTGGGGAACGGCGCTGGCGATGGCGGCGTCCTTCTACGGGCTGCATCTCGACGTCTACATGGTCAAGGTGTCGGCGGAGCAAAAGCCCTACCGCAGGGAGGTCATCCGCACCTACGGCGCCAACGTCATTCCCTCGCCCTCCGATACGACGGAGGCGGGCAGGAAGATCTTAAAGGAGTTCCCCGGCACGGGCGGCTCGCTCGGCTGCGCCATCTCGGAGGCGGTGGAGAAGGCGGTCTCGACGCCCGGCTGCCGCTATGTGCTCGGCTCGGTGCTCGATCACGTTCTCTTGCATCAGTCGGTCATCGGGCTGGAGAGCAAGGCGGCGCTCGACAAATACGGCGTCACGCCCGACGTCGTTATCGGCTGCGTGGGCGGCGGCTCCAACTTCGGCGGACTCATCGCGCCCTTCATGGGGGAGAAACTGGACGGCAAGAACGACATCGACTTCATCGGCGTGGAACCTGCGAGCTGCCCGTCCATGACGCGCGGCAAGTTCGTCTATGATTTCTGCGACTCGGCGAAGATCACCCCGCTCGCCAAGATGTACACGCTGGGCTGCGGCTTCATGCCCTCCGCCAACCACGCGGGCGGCCTGCGCTATCACGGCATGAGTCCCGTCGTCTCCCAGCTCTATCACGACGGGTACCTGCGCGCCGTCTCCGTCGAGCAGACCAAGGTATTCGAGGCGGCGGTCATGTTCGCAAAGTGCGAGGGCATCCTGCCCGCGCCCGAGAGCGCGCACGCCATCCGCGCCGCCGTCGACGAGGCGCTCCGCTGCAAACGGGAGGGCAAAAAGAAGGTCATCCTGTTCGGGCTGACGGGCACGGGCTACTTCGACCTCGCCGCCTACAAGCAGTACAACGACGGCACCATGACGGACACCATCCCGACGGACGCCGATCTTGCAAAGGGGTTCGCGACCATTCCCGATTGTGCGGTCAATCGCGGACTTTTGTGACCTGCGCCGATATTTTTGCAGGATTTTTGTCAAACTGTCACGGGAGGGGTGCGCCTTTTTTCGGACAGGTCTTTACAAATTCATAAAATTATGATATAATCAAGACCAATTCGGAAGAGGGGGAGAGCGGATGAAAGAGAACTACGAAAGGACGGCTGCCGAGATCATGCAGGAGAACGGGGTCACCGCGGAAGGGGGGCTGAGCGCCGCCGAAGCGGGACTGCGCCTTGCAAAGTTCGGGCAGAACGTCTTTGAAAAACAGAAGAAACAAAAGCTCATCTTCAAGATCCTCGCGCAGTTCAAGGATGTGTCCGTCATCATCCTGCTCATCGCGGCGGTGTTGAGCCTCACGATGGCGATCGTGGAGGGGAGCGGGTTCGTCGAACCCGTCGTCGTCTTTGCGGTCATCGTCATGAACACCATCCTCGCCGTCACGCAGGAGCGCAGCGCCGAGAGCGCGCTCGAGGCGCTGGGCAGTCTCTCTTCGCCCGTCTGCCGCGTCATCCGCGACGGCAAGGTGCAGGAGCTTGACCCCGCGCTGCTCGTTCCGGGCGACATCATTCTGCTCAAGACGGGCGATCTCGTTCCCGCCGACGCGCGGCTCGTCCGCTCGGAGAGCCTTGCAGTGGACGAATCCTCGCTGACGGGGGAGAGCGTCCCCGCCGAGAAGGACGCCTTCGCGCGTCTTGCGGGCGACGTACCGCTCGGCGACCGCGTGAACATGGTTTTTTCGGGGTGCCTCGTGACGGCGGGCAACGGCGTCGCCATCGTCACCGAGACGGGCATGGAGACGCAGATCGGCAAGATCGCGCGCTTCCTCACGCAGACCAAACAGGGCAAGACGACGTTGCAGACCCGCCTCGACAAGGTGGGCAAGATCATCAGCGGCATTGCGGTCATGTCCGCCGTCGCGCTGCTCGTGACGGGGCTCATCCAGGGGCACGGCGTTCTGGAGATGATCATGATCGCGGTCACGCTCGCCGTTGCCGCCGTGCCCGAGACGCTCTCGCTCATCGTCACGCTCATCCTCACCAACGGCGCCAAGAAGATGGCGGCAAAGAACGCGCTCGTGCGCCAGATGCAGGCGGTGGAGACGCTCGGCTCGACCTCCGTCATCTGTTCGGACAAGACGGGTACGCTCACGATGAACCGCATGACGGTCAAGCGGCTGTGGGTGTACGGCGGCGAACCGGTCGCAGAGGACGCCGACTTCACGGGCGTGCAGCTCGATTTTCTCGAAAAACTCTGCCTCGCCTGCACGGCGACGGTGGGAACGGACGACGACGGGCAGGAGAAGATCTACGGCGATCCGACGGAGACGGCGATCGTCACGCTCGCCCGCGCAAAGGGCATCGCCTATGAGAAGCTGGGGGAGAAGTACGAGAAGGTGGCGGAAATTCCCTTCTCCTCCTCCCGCAAGATGATGACGGCGGTCATGCGGCTGCCCGAAGGGGGGTATCTCGTCCTCACCAAGGGGGCGTTCGACCGCCTGCCCTTCGACCGTTCGGACAAGAATGATCTCTATGAGCTGGAACACGTCCACGACGGATTTGCCTCCGACGCGCTGCGCGTCATTGCGCTCGCCTCCAAGACCATCGACAAGCTCCCCGCAAAGATCGAGGAGGTGGAGCAGGGGCTGACGTTCAACGGGTTTGTGGGCATCATCGACCCGCCCCGCCCCGAGGCGATGGCGGCGATCGCAAAGGCAAAGGCGGCGGGCATCCGCACCATCATGATCACGGGCGACCATGCCGCAACGGCGGGTGCGATCGCGCGGGAGTTGGGCATCATTACGGCAAACGAGGGCATCATCACGGGACAGGAGCTGCAAAAGCTCAGCGACGAGCAGTTCGCGGAGGTCATCACCTTCTATTCGGTGTATGCGCGCGTGACGCCCGAGGACAAGATCCGCATTGTGCGCGCATGGCAGGCGCGCGGCGAAGTGGTCGCAATGACGGGCGACGGCGTCAACGACGCGCCCGCCCTGAAAGCGGCGGATGTCGGCGTTGCCATGGGCAAGAACGGCACGGAGGTCGCGAAGGGCGCCGCCAAGATGATCCTGATGGACGACAAGTTCTCCACCATCATCGAGGCGGTCGGAGAGGGGAGAAATATCTTCTCCAATATCCGCAAGCTCGTCTATTTCCTGCTCGTGTGCAATATCTCCGAGATCATCGTCATGCTGTTTGCGCAGTTCATGGGCTGGGAGCTTCCGCTCACGCCGCTCATGCTGCTCGTCATCAACGTGCTGGGCGACGGCATCCCCGGGATGGCGCTTGCCAAAGAGGAATCGGACAAGCGCATCATGAAGCGCAAGCCCATCGCGCGGACGGAGAGTTTCTTCGGCGGCGGACTCATGGAAGTCATCATCCGGCAGACCTTCGTCTTTGCGGTCGTCACGCTTGCGGCGTTCTATCTCGGACAGCATACGAGCCTCGGCGGCGCCGCGCCCACACTGGAGGCGGGCAGGACGATGGCGTTTCTCGTCACGGGTTGGACGTCGGTGCTGCACGTTCTGACGGTGCGCAGCCGCAAGAACATCGTGCGCTACCGCGTCTCGGAAAACCCGCAGCTGTATGTGAGCTGTCTCGTCATGTTTGCACTTCTGGGCGGTTTTGTCGGACTTGCCGCCATTCCCTCGGTGGGTGCGGCGCTCGGGATGTGCGCGCTCAACGGCTGGCAGTGGCTCGCCGTCATCGGGCTTACCCTTGTTCCCACACTGGTCGCCGAATACGGAAAACTCTGGGACTATGTGCGCTCCCGCGCCGCCGAAAAGACGGCAGTGAGGTAAAATGCCGACCGGTTTTATCGGGAGGTTCACATCTCAAAGCAAAACCGCCGCGGGGAAACATCCCGCGGCGGTTTTGGCTCCACGACCTCTTGATCCCGAACCACGTCGGAGCAGGCTATGCTCGTCGGTCGGTCGCTGCGCTTCCGACGAACACTCGCCGCCGCTCCTCCTTTTCCCGTAAAATTGCTCCGCACTTTTACGGGAGCCCTGTTTTTTAGCGCGCTTGTCGGCGGGACCGCGAGGTCGCGGGAAATTCTCATCTCAAAACAAAACCGCCGCGGGGAAACATCCCCGCGGCGGTTTTGGTCGAGGCGACGGGATTTGCGCCTTTGGCGGCGCGCCCCGGTGCACACCACACCGTGGTGTGCAGTTTGCGTCCGGAGTTCTCTGTTTCTTTTCTTCTCACGCAAACGACTCGCTCACGCTCGTCCCTCCACCCTCAAATCCCGTCGCACTTCCTTTTCTATACCAAAAAACAGAGCAGACAAATGTCTGCTCTGTTTTTTGGTCGAGGCGACGGGATTTGAACCCACGACCTCTTGGTCCCGAACCAAGCGCGCTACCAAACTGCGCTACGCCTCGACAGCCTTTTTATTATAGCAAACGTCACCATGTTTTGCAAGCGTTTTCGCGGAACTTTTCACTGAACATTGGTCGCGGTGCCATTTTTTTGGCGTTGCGTCAGAATGTTGCAAAACGGGGGAAACTATGATAGAATAGGTTTCCCTGGCAAAAGAGGATGTATAATTTCACGCCGGGGTGACATACAATGAATGGATCCCTTTCAAGGAAGTATCGCCGTCAAATGATCGCGCTCATCGTCATAGCGGCAATTCTCGTCGCGCTCGCGGGCATCTGCCTTTGGGGCGCATGGGAGAATACCGCGCTCCAACTTCATCGCATCACCGTCGAGGACGACATCCCGGATGCATTCGACGGCTTTACGTTCGCCCACGTCTCCGATCTGCACAATGCGGCATTCGGCGAAGAACAGAGCCGCCTTGTACAGGTTCTCTTGGAGTCGAAGCCGGACGCCGTCGTCGTGACGGGGGACGTCATCGACAAACGCCGCCCGGGTATCGAACACGCTCTCGCGTTCTTTGCCCGCGCCCTGCAGCTCGCGCCCGTCTACTATGTACCCGGCAACCATGAGGCGGTCTCCAAGGAGTACCCCGCGCTCAAACGCACGCTCGGGGAGATGGGGGTGTGCGTTCTCGATGACCGTGCCGTGACGCTGGAGCGGGCGGGGCAGTCCGTTACGCTCGCGGGGGTGAACGACCCGCTGTTCACGCGCGCCGCACCGGAGCAGAATGCGGCGATCATGGCGCAAAAACTCAATGACGTTCTTCCCGAAACGCGGCAATATACCATTTTGCTGTCTCATCGGCCCGAGCTGTTCGACGTCTATCGGGCGGCGCGCGTGCAGCTCACCTTTGCGGGTCATGCGCACGGCGGACAGTTCCGTTTTCCGTGGGGCGGCGGCGTCGTTGCGCCCAATCAGGGGCTCTTTCCCAAATACACGCAGGGGCTGTACGAGGAGGAGGGCGGCAAGATGGTCGTCAGCCGCGGGCTGGGCAACAGCTCCATCCCCATCCGTCTCAACAACCGTCCCGAGGTGGTCGCCGTCACGCTGACGCGCGGGAAATGACCGGTCTCGCCGCCTTTTTTGCCGCGCAACGAATGGTCGCGTGACAAACAGGGCGGTTTGTGCTATCCTATTGGCAGGAGGCAGGATATGACATTCGGAGAAAAACTCAAAGCGTTGCGCACGCAGGCGGGGCTGACGCAGGAGGAGCTTGCGGACAGGCTGTATGTGACGCGCGCCGCCGTCTCGAAGTGGGAGCTTGACAAGGGGTACCCCGGCATCGACAGCTTAAAGCGCATCGCGGAGCAGTTCGGCTGTACGATCGACGAACTTCTCTCGGAGGAGGACGCGGTGAATGAGCGCCGCATCGAGGAGACGCGAGCAAAGAAAATGTACGCCCTCGCCGTCGCCGCCTTTGCGGTCGCCGTCATCTTCGCCCTGCTCGCACACTTCCTCGCGCAGCCGCTCTTTCTCATCGGCGCGGGGTGCGGGTGCGCCGCCTATCTCGTGTTCGCGTTCCTCTCGCGCCCGCGCTTCCGGCGTATGAAGGGGAACCTCGTCTATCGCCTCGTCGTCTTCGGCGCGCTCTTTCTGCTCGTTGTCGTCATCACGCTCGCGGGCATCCTCTGATCTTTCCTCCGGGGAAGATTTTTTTCATACTTTTCGGAAGACCGTACAAACTGCTGATATAAATATTATGGAAAAGCGCAATGGACTTGTAAAAAAGAATTTACAACTCGGCAAAAAGATTTACAACTTCGTGACAAAATTGTGCGGGGATATTTACAAGTGCGTGCTATCATATAGGCACAAAACAAAAACAGACAAGGAACAAGAAAGGAGAAACAAAACTATGAACAAGAAGATTATGGCGATCGGTTTGGCAGCTGCAATGTCTGTGACGGCAGTTGGTCTGATGGCTGGCTGCGGTGAGACGGGAGAGACGGGCGCTTTCATCACGACGGCGATCTCCCGTACGGCGGGTTCCGGTACGCGCGGCGCGTTCGACGAGCTCGTGAAGGGCAAGGACAAGGACGGCACGGAGAAGGCGCTTGAAGATATGGATCTCGATCAGGTCTGGGGCTTCAGCGTCGGTACGACGGGTCAGGTCGTCACGCAGGTTGCAGGCAACGCTTCCTTCCTCGGCTACATCTCGCTCGGTTCCGTTGCGGCAAACACGGACAGGATCAAGGCAGTCCAGGTCGAGGGTCAGGACGCAACGGTGGAGAATGTCAAGTCGGGCAACTACGAGCTCTCCCGTCCCTTCAACCTCATTTACAAAGAGAGCGCACTTCAGAACGAGCTCGCAATGGACTTCCTCGCTTATATGTGGTCGGACGATGGGCTTGAGATTCTTCGTCAGGAGTACATCGATGTCGAGAAACCCGATTTCGTTGAATCCTACACGGCAGGCACGGTGAAGAGCGGCTCCATCTATCTGCACGGCTCCACCTCCCTTCAGCCCCTCATCGAGGATCTTGCCGAGGCTTACATGGCAGAGAATCCCGGCACCGAGATCACCTGGGGCGGCGGCGGTTCCGGCGAGGCGCTTGCGTCCGTCAACAGCGATGAGGCTGTGTTCGGAATGATCTCGAGAGCTGCAAAGGGCGATGAGCTCAACCTCGAAGTCACGCAGATCGCGATCGACGGTATTGCAGTCGTTGTCAAGAAGGACAGCGCACTCACCAACGTCACCTTCCAGCAGCTCTTTGATCTGTACGCATACGGCACCCAGATCGAGTGCAAATAAGCAGTTCTCTGATCGAAAGATTGGAAGGAAAAGAGTTCCGTCGCCGGATCGCGGCGGAACTGTTTTTCATAGGAGACGTTCATGACTAAAGTATCATCGACAAAAGTGAAGGATGTTTCGGCGAAATATCTGTTCATCGTCTGTGCATGCCTGTCCATCTTTGCCGTCTTCGGGATCATCATTTACATTCTTGCAGCGTCCATCCCCGCATTCCGCGAGGTAGGGTTCTTCCAATTCCTGTTCGGCACGAAGTGGCAGTTCAACACGGACACCTACGGCGTCCTCGCCATGCTGTGCGCGACGCTCGTCGTCACCATCCTTGCGGTCATTCTCGGCGGTATCATCGGTGTGTTCACCGCAGTTTTCATGGTGTTCTGGTGTCCCGATAAGCTGCATATCCGCTATAGAGGGAAAAACAAGTCCATGCAAAATTTTGTCGCATGGATGAATTCGTGGCTGAGCAAGATCAACCTGCGCACCATCTTCGATCAAATCATCAAACTTCTTGCCGGCATTCCGTCCGTCATCTACGGCTATTTCGGAATCATTGTACTCGTGCAGGGCGGTCTGGTCAACATGGATCCCTATCATCGCGGCTTCGGCGTGCTTGCAACGTGCATCGTGCTCTCCATCATGATCATTCCGACCATTACATCGCTCACCAAGAATGCGCTGGAGGCGGTGCCTGCGCAATACTTCGAAGGAGCGCTCGCCATGGGTAACACCAAGGCGCAGGCAGTTTTCCGCGTCGTGTTCCCTGCGGCGCGCTCGGGCATCATCTCGGCGCTCATCCTCGGCATCGGCAGAGCGGTGGGTGAGACGATGGCGGTGCAGATGGTCGCGGGTGGTTCGGTCAACTTCCCCACGGGCTTCTTTATTCCCATCCGGCCGCTCACCGTCAATATCAACATGGAGATGGGCGAGGTCGTTCCCGGCTCGCTGCATGAGTCGGCGCTCATGGCGACGGGCTTCGTGCTTCTCGTTCTCGTCCTCATCATCACGCTTTCCGTCAACCTCGTGCCAAAGGAGTTCAAGGGAAAGCGCGGGGAGAAGGTGCTCCACGGCACGAGCGGTGAGGTTGTCTATCGCAAGAAGGGACTTATCCCCGAGATCCTCAAGTATTTCGGCATGGTGTGCGCGGCGATCGTTGCCATTGCGCTCTTTGCGGTCATCCTGTTCATCTGCATCAACGGGATCCCCAACCTGAGCTGGGGCTTCCTCTTCGGCGGTGATAACTACGAGGGGCACTCCCTTGCGCCGGCGTTCCTGACGACGTTCTACATTATCGTCTTCACGCTCATCATCGCGCTCCCGCTCGGCATCGGCGCGGCGATCTTCCTCAACGAGTATGCAAAGCCGGGCAGCAAGTTCGTCAAGATCATCCGTACCTTCATCGATACGCTTGCGGGCGTTCCTTCCATTGTTTTCGGACTCTTTGGCTATCTGCTGTTCGCCCAAATTTTTGGAAAGAACGTGTTTGCCGGTGCGTTCACCATGGTGCTCGTCATTCTGCCCACCATCATCCGTTCGACGGAGGAGGCGCTGCGCGCCGTTCCCATGGAGCTGCGCGAGGCGAGCTACGGCCTCGGTGCGAGCAAAATTAGAACGATCTTCAAAGTCGTGCTTCCCTCGGCATTCCCCGGGATCGCAACGGCGACGGTGCTTTCCGTCGGGCGCATCATCAGCGAATCCGCCGCGCTCATCTACACGGCAGGCATGATGGCGGTCGCAAGCTCGTCGGTGTCGAGCGCGATCGATCCCACCAATATGGGCAGCACGTTGACCGTCTTCATGTATTCCTTCTTCGCGGAAGGTCTCGCCTATGAAGAGGCGTATGCGACGGCGTTCGTCCTGCTCATCATCACCTTCGTGCTCAACCTCATCGTCTATTTCATCCAGAGACAAGTCAAGAAAAAGAGATAAAAACAAGGGAAGAGGACATGAATATTTTCAAAAAGAAAGAAAAAACGGCTGCGTCGGACGCAGCATCCGCTGGGGAGAACACGCAGCAGAAAAATTCGCTCGACATCTTTGACTTCTCGGGTGAGAATGCCATCATCGTCAAGGACGTCGATCTCTACTACGGGGAATTCCAGGCGCTCAAGAAGATCAATATGCAGATGCCCAAGTACAAGATCACGGCAATGATCGGGCCCTCGGGCTGCGGCAAATCCACCCTCATCAAGACGCTCAACCGCATGAACGACCTCGTCGAGGGCTGCCGCGTCGAAGGGGAGATCACCATCGGCGGCATCAATATCTACGACAAGCGCGTCGATCTCTCGGCGCTCAGAAAGAACGTCGGCATGGTGTTCCAGAAGCCCAATCCCTTCCCGATGAGCGTGTATGACAACATCGCCTACGGGCCGCGCACCTTCGGTATCAACAAGAAGGGCGTGCTCGATGAGATCGTCGAACGCTCCCTGAAGCAGGCGGCGATGTGGGACGAACTCAAAGACCGCCTCAACAAGTCGGCGCTCGGGCTTTCGGGCGGACAGCAGCAGCGCCTTTGCATCGCGCGCGCCCTCGCCGTCGGCCCGCAGATCCTGCTCATGGACGAGCCGACCTCCGCGCTCGACCCCATTTCGACGGGCAAGATCGAGGAGCTGTGCGAGGAACTCAAAAACGACGTCACCATCGTCATGGTGACGCACAATATGCAGCAGGCGGCGCGTATCTCCGACAAGACGGCGTTCTTCCTTCTCGGCGAGATGATCGAGATGGGGGACACCGAGCAGGTATTCTCCGCACCCACGCACCCCGAGACGGAGCGCTATATCACGGGCAGATTCGGTTGATGCCCGCAATCATCAAGAAAGAAATCAGGAGTAGAATATGTCACCCAGAAAGATTTTTGACGAAGAACTGTCCGATCTGCACGAGACGCTCGGCAGAATGTGCTCGATCACTGAGCGCATGATCGGCGATGCGGTCAATTCCCTCAAGACGCTCGACAGAACGCTCGGCGCCTCCGTCTCCGAGACGGACAGAGAGGTGGACGACCTCGAAATGGCGATCGAGAAGAAGTGCATGCGCATTCTCTTAAAGCAGCAGCCCGTCGCAAAAGACCTCGTCAAGGTCACGACGGCGCTCAAGGTCATCACCGACGTCGAGCGCATCGGCGACCAGGCGGCGGATATCGGCGAGATCGTGCGCTCCTTCCCCGACGACAAGCTCTTCAAGGAGCCGGAACACATCGCGCGCATGGGCGATCTTGCGGTCGCCATGATCCACCAGAGCGTGGAGGCGTTCATGAGCGAGAGCGTGGGCGGCGCCGACATGGTCATCCATGCCGACGACGAGATGGACACCCTCTTCAACGAGGTCAAGCAGGAGCTCATCGACCGCATCGCGGGCGACGCGACGGTCGCCGACCAGGCGATCCATATGCTCATGATCGCGAAGTACCTCGAAAAGATCGGCGACTACGCCGTCAACGTGAGCGAGTGGGCAAAGTACCTCGTCACGGGCGTGCACAAGGAATATCAGTAAACCCGGTATGCTGCGGAAATGAGGGGAGCGGTTCGCCCCCCGTTTTTCCGTATGCAAAATATTTTTTCAAATTTATGAAAATCAGGTGACAAAACGCCGTCTTCCCTGTATAATGGATTTGTCCGCGTGTGCGGCAGATTACGTTGGGAAGAGGATTTATGGATTACTTGTATCTCGTGCTCGAACTGTGCGGAGGGCTGGGCGCCTTCCTCATCGGGATGAACATGATGTCGGACAGTATGTCGCGCCTTGCGCACGGCAGACTCAAGTCGATGCTCAACAAGACGGCGAACAACCGCATCGCGGGCGTCGGCATCGGCGCCGCCGTCACCATGATCATCCAGAGCTCGTCCGCTACGACCGTCATGGTCGTCGGTCTCGTCAATGCTGGCATCATGACGCTCTTTCAGGCGACCGCCGTCATCATGGGCGCCAATATCGGCACCACCATCACGGCATGGATCGCCTCGCTCGGCAGCCTTGACGTCTCGGTGTTCCTTCTGGTGCTTGCCGTTGTCGGCGTCTTTATGACCATGTTCGCCAAGAGCGAAAAGGTCAAGGTGGTCGGCAACGTGCTCGCGGGGCTCGGTCTCATCTTCGTGGGGCTGAGCGTCATGTCCGATTCGATGGATCCCGACCTGCACCCCGAGATCATGGAGGTCATCCGTAACGCGCTCTCCGTCGTCAAAAATCCCTTTCTTTTGTTGCTCATCGGCATCGTGGCGACGGGGATCATCCAATCCTCCTCCGCGGTCACGAGTATCGTCGTCGTGCTCGCCATGAGCGGCGTGCTCATCGGCGGAACGGGGGACGGCGTCTATTACGTCATCATCGGCTCCAACATCGGCACCTGCGTCACGGCGCTTCTCTCCTCCATCGGGGCGAGCACCAACGCCCGCCGCGCCGCCGTCATCCACCTGCTGTTCAACTGCTTCGGCGCCGTCATCTTTACGGCGTTCCTGCTGTGCTGGCAGCCCTTCGGGACAACTTTTTCCGCCACCGTTCTCGAGAAAATCTTCCCCGCCACGGCGTCGGGGCCGAATTATCAGTTCCAGATCGCCTTATTCCACACGCTCTTTAACGTGACGTGTACCTGCCTTTTCCTGCCCTTTGCGAAGGGGTTCGTCAAACTTGCGAACATCCTCGTGCGGGAGAAAAAGGGTGCCGCTGCGCCCGCATCGGGCATTCTCGGCGATCTCGACGAGCGCCTCATGCGCCAGCCTTCCGTCGCCCTCGGGCATCTCTGCCAGGAGGCGGGCAAGATGATCACCTATTCGGTGGGCACGCTCACCGAGGCGTTCGAGGCGTTCGTGAAGAAGGATCCCTCCGTCAAACAGGACGTGCAGGAACGCAACGCCAGGCTCTCCGACGCCAACCGCGCGGCGGTGGAGTACCTCGTCAAGCTCTCCGCGTCCTCCCTCGTGATGGAGGAGGAAAAGATCATCTCGAGTATGCACTATGTGCTCAACGACATCGTGAGGATCGGCGAACTTGCCGACAACGTGACCAAGTACACCGACCACTATCAGAACGACGGGCTGGTGTTCTCCTCCGAATTCCTGAGCATGACGCAGGAGATGTTCGACAAGATCAAAAAGCTGTACGCGGCGTCGCTCGCGGCGTTCTCCGGGCGCGATTTTGCCAAGCTCAAGGAGGTGGACGCCATCGAGGACGAGATCGACGATTACCGCCGCACGCTCGTCAACCGGCACATCAAGCGCCTCAACGAGGGCAAGTGCCAGCCCGCGAGCGCGAGCGTGTTCATCAATCTCGTCGGCAATCTCGAGCGCGCCGCCGACCATCTGACGTACATCGCACATTCCATCGAATAAATTATGAACGAACAAGTCTATCTGCTCGAAGACGACGAGAGCATCTGCGAACTCGTCCAATGCACGCTGGATATGCACAGCATCTCCTGCCGCACCTTCACGACGGTGAAGGCGTTTTCCGCCGCCATCGACGAACACCTGCCCGACGTCGTCCTGCTCGACATCATGCTTGCGGACGGCAACGGACTGGAGGTGCTCGAACGGCTCAAGGCGCGCTTCCCCGCGCTGTGCGTCATCATGCTCTCCGCGCTCGGCAAGGAGACGGATAAGGTCAAGGGGCTGAATGCGGGCGCGGACGACTACATCGCCAAGCCCTTCGGCGTACTCGAACTCATCGCGCGCGTCAACGCGGCGCTGCGCCGCATCCACAAGACGAGCCGCCTGCGCGCCGGTTCCATCATCATGGATACCGAGAATATGACGGTGACGTATCACGGAAAACCGCTCGATCTGAGCAACAAGGAGTATCAGCTGCTGCGCTACTTCATGCTCAACGAGGGGAAGGTGCTCTCGCGCGAGACCATCCTCACCGACGTGTGGGGGTATGACGGCGGCGAGACGCGCACGCTCGACAACCACGTCGCGCGGCTCCGGAAGATGGGGCTGAATTTCGAGACGGTGTTCGGCGTCGGATACAAATTTCTTGCAGACTGAAAAAGGGGCGCGCGCCCCTTTTTTGACATGGTTTTTTCGGAGGACTCTATGAAAAAACGCATCATGTGGACGGGGTTCGCCATCACGGCGATCGCCCTCATCGTCTTTTCCGTCATCTCCGCCGAGATCTATTACGACAATGACGTCACCTATTCGCAGCGCTATCTGCGCGCCTATATGGCGGCGTTCGACGACAGCCTTTCTGCCGAACAGCTGGATGGGGAATATGCGCGGCAGCTCTCCGAGGCGCTGGGCGGCGCGCGCGTGACCTTCCTGACGGCGGACGGTGCGTTCATCGCCGACTCGGAGGACGAGGACGACGCCTCGCGCGCGATGCGGCCCGAAGTGCGTCAGGCGATCGCCGAGGGCGAGGGATTCGACGCGCGCGTCTCGCAGACGCTCGGCGACACCTTCCTCTATTACTGCAAGCGCTTTGACGGGTACCTCGTGCGCATCGCCGAGCGCACGCAGTCCATGTGGAGCATCTATCTCGACGCGCTCCCCGCGGTCGCGATCTTTCTCGCCGCCGACGCGCTCGTCTGCCTGCTCCTGTCCTATCTTTCGACGGGGTTCATCCTGCGCCCGCTCGACCGGCTCGCCAAAGACGCCGCCTGCAAGCGGCGCGTCGTGCCGACGGTACCCGAGCTTACACAGTTCGCGCAGATCATCAACCGCATGAACGAGGCGGCGGAGGAACGCGTGCAGGAGATCGCCGCCGAGCGCGAGCAGGTCGTGCGCGCACAGCAGTCGAAGGACGAATTTATCGCCAACGTCACCCACGAAATGAATACACCGCTCACGTCCATCCGCGGATTTGCGGAGCTGCTCGCCTCGGGCGGCATGGAGGGGGAGCGCGCGCAGCGGGCGGCGCAAACCATCCTCACGCAGAGCGAACGGCTGCAGAGCCTCGTCGCCTCCATCATCAATTACAGCGAGATCGACAGTGAGGATCTGCCCGTCTACGAGGTGGACGCCTCGCGCATCGCGCGCGACATCCTCGCCG
Organism: uncultured Clostridia bacterium; assembly: GCA_944367415.1. Lineage (GTDB taxonomy): Bacteria > Bacillota > Clostridia > Christensenellales > Borkfalkiaceae > Gallimonas. The sequence continues at coordinate 15,487 of CALVWN010000018.1, forward strand.
CGCTCACGCCGGAGTTCCGCGAAAAGAAGGTGGTGCTGCTCTCGGAGATCAAGGAGGGCGTCATGCTCATGAGCCGGCAGGAGCGCGTGACGGAGATCTTCGGCAATATCATCCGCAACGCCATCCGCTACAACCGCGAGGGCGGGAGCGTCTCCGTGCTGCTCACGCAGGAGGAGTTCACCGTCTCCGACACGGGCATCGGCATCTCGGAGGAAAACCTGGAGCGCATCTTCGACCGCTTCTTTACGGTGGACAAGTCGCACAACGGCAAGAACGGCGGCTTCGGGCTGGGGCTTTCCGTCGTCAAAAAGCTCTGCAAAAAACAGGGCTGGGCGCTCACCGTCGAGAGCCGCGAGGGGGAGGGCAGCACCTTCCGCATCGCATTTTCCGCGTCTTAAACGGGCGGAAGGGAGCGGCGCGCGCAAATTTTTGCCCGAAAATGATTGCGCGCAGAAAAATTCGTGATATAATGATGACGGAAGAACTTTTGCCGGAAGGAGAAAGATATGAAGATCGTCATGACAAAGGAGGGCGGCGTTCCCGTCCCGGCGGGCAGCCTCGGGATCTTTGTGGAAGATCTCAACTATGCCGCGGACGGCGGCCTGTACGCCGAACTGATCGAAAACAAGAATTTTGAAGCGAAGGACGTGCACGGACACGTCGGGGCATTTCAGGTCAAAAACGACGGCAGCTTTGCGTGGAGCGTCTGCCCCGAAGGCGCGCCCGTCGCGATCAAGGTCAAGGATGACCGCCCCTGTTTCGTGGAGAATCCGCACTATCTGCGCATCGTCACCGAGCGTGCGGGGTGCGGCGTGCAGAACCGCGCCTACGACGGCATCTTCCTCAAAAAGGGGGACGTGCTGCGCCTCTCGGTGCAGATGCGCTCCTACGACTACCGCGGCGGCGTCACGCTGGGCGTCTGCGAAAGGGGCGCCGCCGTCTTTTCGGTCAGATGCAAGCCGCGCGCGGACGGAAAATGGCACCGGTATGACTTCCGCGTCACGGCGAAGGCGGACTGTGCGGGCGCGCGCTTTGCGCTCACGCTCGACAAACCGGGCGCCATCCATCTCGACGACGTCTCGCTCATGCCCGAGAACGCGCTCTTCGGCGTGTTCCGCCGCGACCTCGTCGAGCTGCTCAAGGGGCTGCATCCCGGCTTCGTGCGCTTCCCGGGCGGCTGCGTCGTGGAGGGGAACGACCTCGCCAACCGCTACCGCTGGAAGCTCTCCGTCGGCCAGCGGGAGCGCCGCCGCCACAACTGGAACCGCTGGGCGGTGCACGGCGCGGGGGAGACGGGGGATTTTCGTTCGCCCTTCTCGCACTACGGGCAGACGCTGGGCATCGGCTATTACGAATATTTCCGTCTCTGCGAATACCTGCGCGCCAAGCCTCTCCCCGTCGTGAGCCTCGGCATCGCCTGCCAGTATATGTCCAAAGAGGCGGTCGCCGTCGACGATCCCGAGATCGAGACGTACATCCAGGACGCGCTGGACGTCGTGGAATTCGCCAACGGCGGCAGAGACACCGTCTGGGGCAGAGTGCGCGCCGAGATGGGGCACCCCGAGCCGTTCGGGCTGGAGTATCTCGCCCTCGGGAACGAGCAGTGGGAGACGCCCGAGAGCGATTTTTACCGCCGCTTCGAGCTGTTTGCCGCCCGCGTGCGCGAGCGTTGGCCCGACATCAGGATCATCGGCACGCTCGGCCCCGATGCCGATACGCCCCGCCACGACGAGGCGCTCGCATGGACACGCGACCGGCTCGCAAAGGACGCCGGCTTCGTCTATGCCTCCGACGAACATTTCTATGCGCCGCCGCAGTGGATGTACGACCATGTGACGATGTACGACGGCTATTCCCGCGACGCAAAGATCTATGCGGGGGAATTTGCCTGCCACGTTCCGGGCGCCGCGCCCAAACTCTCGCCCGAGGCGAACGTCTGGGAGGGCGCGCTCGCGGAGGCGGCGATCATGACGGGCATGGAGCGCAATGCGGACGTCGTCGTGATGAAGTCGTACGCGCCGCTCTTCGCCCGTATCGGGTGGACGCAGTGGAGCCCCGACCTCATCTGGTTTGACGCGACGCACGCCTTCGGCTCGGCAAGTTACTATGTGCAGAAGATGTATTCCGAGCTGACGGGCGAGACGGCGTGGAAGACGACGGCAGACCGCGCGGGCGTGTACGCTTCGGCGACGAGCGCGGGAGACATCACCTACGTCAAAGTGGTCAACGCGACGCAGGAGCGCGTGACGGCGGACGTCGAGGCGGACTTCGGGTTCGGCGAGATGCTGCGCGTCGTGCAGATGTGCGGCGCGCTGACCGACTGCAACACTTTGCAGGAGCCGGAAAAGCTCGTGCCCGTCGAGGTCGCGCCCACGTCGGCGCGCTCGGTGGAGCTGCCGCCCTGCAGCTTCTCCGTCCTTGTATTCCGGAAATGACGCAAAAAGCTCCGCCGCGGCGGAGCTTTTTCCTGCCTGCCTCCCGCCTTTCGGGAAAACTGCCGCGCGCCCCTGCAAAATTTGACGGGCGGCGGCGTTTTTCCTTTACAAAATGGTTCTTTTTTACTATAATATCCCTATGCTTCGCATTGCAGACGGTTGGAAAGAGTATGCCGTGATCGCCACGGGCGACGGCTATAAATTGGAACGATGGGGGGAGTACCTCCTGCTGCGCCCCGACCCGCAGGTCATCTGGGGCGCGCGGCGCGACCTGTTCGCCTATCCCGGGCTGCACGCCGTCTACCGCCGTTCCGAAAAGGGGGGCGGCGCGTGGGAATACCTCCGCCCGCTGCCCAAGGCGTGGAATCTCCGCTATAAAGACCTCACCTTCAAGGTGATGCCGATGGGCTTCAAGCACACGGGGCTTTGCCCCGAGCAGGCGGCGAATTGGGAGAGGACGGGCGCCATCGTGCGCCGCGCCGTACAGGCGGGCAGAAAGGTCAGGGTGCTCAATCTCTTCGCCTACACGGGAGGCGCGAGCGTCGCGCTCGCCAAGGCGGGCGCGGAAGTCACCCACGTCGATGCCGCAAAAGGCATGGTGGAGCGCGCGGGCGAAAACGCACGGCTCTCGGGCATCACGTCGGGCATCCGCTACATCGTCGACGACTGTAAGAAATTTGTCGCGCGCGAGCTGCGCCGCGGCAACCGCTACGACGCCGTCGTCATGGATCCGCCCTCCTATGGCAGAGGCCCGGGCGGCGAAATGTGGAAGATCGAGACGGAGCTTTATCCCTTCGTGCAGATGTGCGCGAGGCTCCTGAGCGACGATCCGCTCTTCTTTCTCATCAACAGCTATACGACGGGGCTGCAGCCCACCGTGCTCTCCAATCTCCTGACGCTCGCCCTCGGCGGGCGGGGCGGCAGAGTGGAGGCGTACGAGGTGGGGCTCCCCTCCGAGGAAGGCATCCCGCTGCCATGCGGGGCAGGAGGACTGTATATCCATGAATGAAACTTACGAGCCGACCATCCTCTTTGAGGACAACCATATCCTCGTCGTCATGAAGGAGCAGGGGATCGCCTCCTGCCCGGACGAGAGCCGCGACGAGAACCTGCTCGATCTTCTCAAGGACTATCTCAAGCGCACCTACAACAAGCCGGGCAACGTCTATCTGGGGCTTGTGCACCGGCTCGACCGCCCGACGGGCGGCGTGATGGTGTTCGCCAAGACGAGCAAGGCGGCGGCGCGCCTCACCGAGCAGATGCGCACGGGCGACTTTGAAAAGCGCTACCTTGCGGTGCTGGGCGGCACGCCCGAGCCGGAGAGCGGCAAGCTCGAGGGCTGGCTGAAGAAGAATGCCGTCAACAACATGGTGTATCTCTCCACCGAGGGAACGGACGGGGCAAAGTACGCCGCGCTCGACTACCGCGTACTCGAGAAGCGGGGCGGGCTTTCGCTCACCGAGATCAAGCTGCACACGGGCAGGAGCCATCAGATCCGCGTGCAGTTCGCGGGCATCGCGCACCCCGTGTACGGCGATATGCGCTACGGCGGGGAGTATGCGATCAAGGGAAAACTCGCGCTCTGGGCGTATTCGCTCGCCTTCACCCATCCCGTCACGAAAGAGCGGATGCGCTTTTTGTCCGAGCCGCCCGCCGACGAGAACCCGTGGAAATATTTTCACGTCTCCGAGGCAGTCCGTCCTGCGTAACGCGCGTGGAAAGCGGATGAAATTTGCATTTTCTCGTTCGGAGCGGGCAATCCTGCTTGACGAACGGGCAAAATTCGTGTAGAATATATAAGATATTCGAAAAATATACGTTCGCGGCGGCGCGCCGCGATTCGGAGCTTTTCATGAACAAAGTCAAAGTACGTTTCATCACCATTGTTTCCCTGTGCGCGGCAATGCTCGCGTCGCTCGCGTGCGGGGCATGGGCGGCACTTTCCGGCCGCACCGCCGCATCGGCAGAGGTCACTCCGGTCAATTATGCCCCTGCGTCGGTCTTTGCGGCGGGAACGGGCGGAGAGGTCGGCGCCTCCGACGGCGACGACCGCTATGTGGAGTTCACCTTCGAGGACGGCGGCAAGACCTATTTCCGCCGCGATCTCGCATACAAGTGGTTCTCCGCTGCGCCCGAAGGAACGGAGAGCGCGCTCGCCAATCCCGGCGTCGCCAACTATTTCTCGATGGAGTTCTCCTTCGCGGCGGCGGATTTCGAGCTGTATACCATCTCCTTCGAAAGCACCGAGGAGAACGTCAGCAAGGACGGCAAGGCGGTCAACAGCCTTCTCTTCCGTCCGACGGCGGAGGGCGGCATCGAAGCTGCCGTCAAGAACGCCGCGCAGCAGGAGCTGGAAAACGATGACGATGAGATCGTCTGGACGAACGTCGCCGCGATCGCAGAGAACGTGACGGATACCTTCCGCATCACTTTCTCCGATTCCGAGGAAGTCGGCTCCTTCACGGTCACCGTCTATGCCAACGACGAAGAGAAGATGAGCGGCACGTTCACCAACGTCGGCGGCAACTATGCCGAGTACCGTTCTTCCTCCTCCTCGACCCCCAACACGCCCATCACGTTCACGATGGAGCTTGCGGAGGGGACGTCCGAGAGCGCAGTGCTCATGAAGAGCCTCAACGGGCAGAGCTTCCAGCTCAACGATGACGGACAGGTCGTCGACGACACGGCGCCCGTGCTCGCCGTCAACGAGGACGTGTATGCCTTCCGTCTCGGTCAGCGCTACAACTTCACCGCCTACGAGGCGATCGACGTCTGCGACGATTCCGTCAGCGTGACGCGCAGCTACTATATGGCAAAGAGCAACGGCGACGGCACCTATGCGCTGTCCGACGAGGCGGCGACGGGCGACGATTCGCTCTATTCCACCCTCACGACGTCCACCTTCTTCATGCCGACGGCTTCCACGGCAGGGGAACTTTCCGACGAATATGTCTCCATCCGCTTCAATCTGGACGACGGGCGCGAGCGCGACCGTGAGGATGAAGTTGCGGAGTATGTCTACCTGGCATGGTACGCCGCCGACACCACGCAGGAGGGCGGCATCGTCAGAACACTCTCTTCCCAGGCGGGCGAGGACAGCGAGGCGATGAGCATGGACTTCATCGTCGTCACGCCCGAGGAGCAGGACGGCCCCTTCTATACGGGCGTCACGCTCGATGACAACGCGGGCCACAACGTCACCGACGAGAGCTATACGGCTGCCGTCGAGGCATTCCAGGAGGAGGTCGACAGGGCGGCGGAGAACACCAACGCGGGTTCGGGCGCCTATCTCTACCTTCCCTCGCTGCGCGGTCTCATCGAGAGCAACTATGCCGATTACCGCGATCTGAGCTTCACCATCTATTATTGGCACGAGTCGCAGGAAGTGGGCGCAACGCCTTCCTCCTCGTCCTCTCTGAGCTACAACGGCCTGCGCTTCGAGGTCGATCAGGCGGGAACGTACACCTTCCGCATCGTCGCGGAGGACTCCGCGGGCAACGAGATGAAGATGTACGACAACGAGGGCAACCTCGTCACCGTCTCCTCCTCGACCATCGGCTATGACAGTGACGGCGAGAACTACCAGATCCCCGAGATCCCCACGTTCACCGCGACCATCGACTATGACGGCGCGAGCATCGAGGATCCCGGCTCGCAGGACTACGGCTACCGCGATCGTTCCTACACGGTGGAGGACTTTGAAGTCATCGCCCTCGAGGGATACGCGTCCGACTATTCGCTTTACTTCGTCGATTCTTCCGCGCTTGCGGAGGGGAACAGCCTTCCGAGCTACAGCCAGTGCGTCGAGAACGCGCAGTCGCTCTTCTTTGCGGAGAACGCGCCCTATGCGAACTGCCTGCGCCTCATCAACGTCTATAACGACGACGTCACCGAGGATGACGAGGAGTGGGAGGACACCGACAACGCCTATGCGTGGGATCCCGAGTCGTCGCTCTCCTTTACGCCCCAGCAGTCGGGCATCTACATCGTTGCGCTGACCGTCACCGAACAGACGGGTGCGACCGTGACGTCGTATATGTCCATCGAGGTGAGAAACCCCGTCGACATCATCCCGGGCGTCTCGCAGTGGCTGCAGAACAACACCGTCTCCGTGGTGCTGTTCGCCATCTCCGGCGTGCTCGCCGTCGTCATCATCGTGCTGTTCGTCGTCAAGCCTTCGGACAAGACGGTGGAAGAGGTCGACCTTGAAAAACTCAAGGGCAGACACGTCAACAAGACCGACAAATCCAAGAAGTGATCATGGCTCCCCGCCGCAAGGCGGGGAGTTTTGTCATATGTATGAAAGCTGCCCGGCGGCACATACTTGGAGCAAGGAGGAATGTATATGGTATTTTTCAACTTGCTGTCCTATATCCTCGTGCTCCTCGGGGCGCTCAACTGGGGGATGTTCGGCATCTTTGATTTCAACCTCGTCTCCGCCATCTTCGGCGGCGCGCGTTCGGTGGGCGCCATCATCGTCTACTGCATCATCGCCGCGGCGGCGATCTGGCTGATCATTTCGCCCATCATCACGGGCGGGATGCTCAAGCTGCAGGGCAACCGTGAGGCACACGCCGTCAGGGAACACTGACTGCGGACACATCGTGCGGAAGGGGCATAATCGTCGCCTCTTCCGCATTTTTTATAGGGTGGACAAAACGCTCAGAGATGCCGTCTGCAATGTACCCGCGCAAATCGTCTCCCTCGGCGCGGAGCAGACGCTCGCCGACCGCCTGCGCGCGCTCGGCATGGGGGAGGGAGACAGTGTGACGGTGCTGCGCGCGGGCAGGCGCGTGATCTATGTGCGCACGCCGTCGACGGTGGCGGCGCTCGGCGCCGATCTTGCCGCGCGCATCGGGGTGCGCCAATGAGGATCTATCTCGTCGGAAATCCCAACGCGGGCAAGACGACGCTCTTCAACGCGCTCACGCGCGCGCACGCGAAGGTGGGGAATTGGCACGGCGTGACGGTGGGCGCCCTCGCGCGCGAGGGCGCCTTCGGGGAGGACAGGGCGGAATATGTCGACCTGCCCGGCATCTACACGCCGCAGGGCAGGAGCATGGAGGAAAAACGCACCCGTGCCGCGCTCGACGCCGACCCCGCCGCGCCCGTGCTGTTCGTCGCCGAGTGCGCCTCGCTCGCGCGCGTGCTGCCCCTCTTCCGCGCGCTTTGCGCCGGCAGGCGTGCAGCGATCGTGCTCACCAAGCGCAGACGCTTCGAGCGGATGGGGGGAAGGGCAGACGCCGCCGCGATCGCTGCGGGGCAGGGCGTGCCCGTCATCGACGGCGATCTGCGCGGCAGGGCGCTTGCGCAGGCGGTCGCACGGCTGAAGGATGCGCCGCCCGTCGCACGGGAGGGGGCGCCGCTGACGGGGTATGTGCCCGCAGCGCAGACGCTCACCCGCATGGAGCGGCTGCTCATGGACGGCAGGTTCGCGCTGCCCTTCTATCTGCTCCTGCTCGCCGGAGCGTTCTTTCTGACGTTCGCGCCCGGCGCGCCCGGAGACGCGATGAAGGAGGGCATCGCCCAGCTGTTTTCCGACTGCCTCGGCGCCCTCGCGCGGCGCATTCCGTCGCCCGTCGCCGCAAGCCTTCTGGGGGACGCGCTGCTGCCGGGATTGGGCACCGTGCTCGGCTTTCTGCCGCAGATCCTCATGCTGTTCGCCTTTCTCATCCTCCTCGAGGAGAGCGGGCTGCTGTCCCGCCTGGCGGCGCTCACGGACGGCGCGTTCGCGGCGGTCGGGCTGAACGGGCGGGCGGTCTTTTCCCTCGTGATGGGGTTCGGCTGCACCGCCGCAGCCATCCTGACGACGCGCGGCCTGGACGACAGGCGGATGCAGCGGCGCACGGTGTTCTGTCTTTCATACATCTCCTGCAGCGCCAAACTGCCCGTCTACCTGTCGCTCTCCGCCTCCTTTTTCGATCATCCCTTCCTCGCGGTGCTCGGGCTGTATGTGCTGGGAACGGGCATTGCGCTGCTCGCCGCGCTCGCGACCGACCGCGTTCCGCGCGCGCCCTTCGTGATGGAACTTGCGCCGCTGCAGCGCCCGTCCGCGCTTTTTGTCCTCAAATCCTTGCTCTTTCAGGCAAAACAGTTTATAATAA